>JAKQGS010000334.1 GCA_029556045.1 Pseudomonadota bacterium
GCCGAACTGGGCAGCGGCAGTCTCGGCGGTTTTGCGCTGGGGGAAACCCTGCTTCTGTCAGATGAGGACTTGGGCCGCGGCGAAGTCACGGTCAACAGCCCCCGCGAAGACGGAAGCCTGCGCAGCCTGCGCTCCATCTACCAGCCGGATAGCCGCACCCAAGTGGCCTACAGCATGGCCGAAGAATTTCAGGCCCTGGAATGGGTCCAGATTGGCGACGTCAATATCGGCGTCAACAAAACCGGCCGCAGCGAATCCATTGATGGCAAAACCATGGCGGAAGCGGAGATCAATGTGATCGCCTCTGGCAGTCTGTTTGGTGGCATCAAAGGGCTCTGCGGACTGGATCAGTTCGAAACCCGCGCCGAGCAACCACTGGATGCCCTGCCCATGGGTATGGCTGAAAAAGCCCTGACGACCAGTCTGAAAAACACTCTGGCCACCGCGGGATCCACCTGCTCCTACTACGCACCGGTTGACAGCAACCAGAACGAGCAGGACAAGACCCAGGTGCTGTATTTTCCCAATCAACAGGCCAAACTCTACTTTTTTGACCACGAGCTTTCGTCCGTTATGATCTTTAAAAAGCCTTCAGCCGCCCAGGGAGGTAACTGATATGAAATTGACTCGCATCCTAGCCACGGTAGCCCTTATTGTCACAGCGGCATCCTGCGCTAAAGAACGTTCAACGGAACGGGTCTATGACCTCGACGGCGATCGTTGGCCCAAAGCCACGTTTGTGTCGGAAAAACCCTGGATGAGCAAAATCACGGTGGTTAAGACCAGCCAGCGCAGCGGCGTGCAGTTCGTGGGCCAGCAGTCAGAGCTGAACGTCGGCACATTTGAATTTTCCCGCGACAAATTGCTCTATAAGAGCGCCGTTAAGTTGTACAACGACAATTCCTCCGTCGAAGACACCATCCTGAATAGCTGGGACATCAAACATTCCGATTACCGCCTGGCGGAATCTGATGGCCGCGTCCTCAACAAGGAAATGGAAGACGATCGTCGCCCCTGGCAGGACAAAAACTATTTTAAGATCGACTTTAAAACCGCCAAGATCAGCATCAAAGACGAATGGAACGATTGCTGGAAGGTGATCGATCAGCGGCTGCAGGAGGAGGAAACGGTTGTTTCCCCCGAACACATCACCTTTACGGTGGCCGTGGACTATCAGCAGCAGTGCTACGATCCCTCCCGTTCCGTAACGCAGGATCATGTGGAAACCGTACACTACAAGTATTCCTTCGCACCACTTCCCGAAACTGATTATCAGCCCTATGAATACAAGAGCGAAAATGATCCTCTGATGGCGAAATACGGGTACTTCAACTCCGTGGTTCCCACCCTCGACCCTGAAACCAATCGCGGCGTCAACCGTTTCCTGATGGACCGCTGGCACCCTGAAAAAGTGCACACCTACTACTTTGCGGAAGATTTTCCGGAAGAATATAAATGGGTCTACAATGACCCCAAAATCGGTGTGATGGCGAAAGTAAACGAGGTTTTCGCGTCGAAAAACCTGCCGATCCGTTTTGAAATCAAGGATGCGGATGGTAAAGAGGTTAAGTACGGTGACGTTCGTAAGTCCTTTATCAAGTTTGTCAAAGAACACGACCCCAATGCACCGCTGGGTTATGGCCCTCACACCGTCAACCCCTTTACGGGCGAAATTATCGCTGGCGAGGTGGTGGTTTGGACTGGATCATTGGACTTCTATGTCGAACTCCTCGAGGGTGAAATCGGCCGGGAGCCGGATCGTGACCTAAAATCCACCCTCTATCAAGCCATGTACGGCACCATGGGTTCCGCCGAAGGGGATAAATCGAGCTGGGTCAGCACGGCTCAAAATCTCAAGCGCGGTTCCGAGTCCGGGGAAGCTTTTATCAAGCTGCTGCCCCACTACACCTATGGCCTACCCTACTGGAATCAGTTTACGGGCCATGAGAATCCCAGTTTTGAAGCGCCCGTTGACGCCACCTTTCTGGGACGTCGCCGCAGCGCCAGCGAGTACACGGGTCTGATGGATCTGAACACCAAAGGTTTGACGGAAAAAGTTTTGCAGACCGTGGATCAGATCGCCAAAACCCACCAAAGGGATAACTATCTCGTCCGCAAGAAGGAAGAAGCCTACAGCACCTCCATCGACCATGCGCTGATCGACGCCAGCAATCTGATCCTGGATGGCAAGACAAAGAAACAAATCGTCGATACCATCGTTTACCGGGTGGCGATGCACGAGTTCGGCCACAACCTGAACCTGCGCCATAACTTTTACGGCAGCGTGGACGCCGCCCATTTTGGCTCGGCCACACCGGCCGTCGACGAAAACG
The DNA here is from genome assembly GCA_029556045.1 of Pseudomonadota bacterium. The sequence continues at coordinate 2,334 of JAKQGS010000334.1, forward strand.
GTCATCCGGTGATGGAAGAGGTCAAAGTGATCGGTGAAGACGGCCAGGAAAGCGTCACCGTCCGGCAGAAGATGTACCAGCAAAAGACCTCCTCCATCATGGACTACCAGTCCCTGCGGGATGAGATGGTGGAAAACTGGGACATGGAAACCTACGATCGCGCCGCCCTGCTCTATGCCTACTCCAGCGGCAAAATCGATATGTCCAAAGCGGTCCACAACGGCAAGGAAGACACCCAATTCCTGTACTGCACCGACGAGCATCGTCCTCTGAACGCCATGTGCAACACCTGGGATCACGGCACCACCCCCACCGAAGTGGCCCTGAGCCTGATCGAGGATTATGAGGACGGCTACTGGGTCCGTAACTACCGCTTTAACCGCGCATTCTGGAACACGGAATCCTATCCAGCGGCGATCTATGGCACCATGCATGACCTGAAGAAATTCCTGGCCATGTACAACACCACCTTCGATGAAGGGGAGAATAAAAACGTCCTGGCAGGCCAGGGTTATTCGGACGAACAGATCCGGGTGCTGTCGCGGGATATCAACAAGGACCTGCTGCAGGCCACCAAACTGACCGTGGCCTTCTATGATGCGGTAATCCGCCAAAGCTCCACCGACCGTCCCTATGAAGACATTTACAGTGACTTCAACGGCGGTTTGGAGCGTAAGGGGATTTTCTGGGACAAGATCTTTGCCATGCTGTTCCTCCTTGGGGATGACGCCCTGGCCTATGACCCCAGCCGCCCGGCATCCACAACGTCTTTCCTCAGCCTGTACGACAATGCGGAATTGGGGAACTTCCTGACGAAGATTCTGGAAAACTCCGTGACGGAGCGGGTTGAAATCCGCAGCGGGTTCGAAGACTTTGGCCGCAGCCTCTACGCGCTGAACGCCATGAATACCCGCAACCAGTCCAACGCCAAGTTGATCCAGAAGATCAAAATGGAATGTTACAAACCGGAAAGCCTGCCCCGTTATTTTGAGGGTCTGGACCCCTATAACTTTGCGGCGTCTGCCGACGAGGATGGAACTGTATTGGATGTGGCCCTGCTGGATCTGCTGCAGTATACCCCGACCGCAATCGCTGGCGCGGACTACAAGGACGGCAACGAGAAAATGGGCATCATCAAAATCGATGGCAACTACTATGTGGCCCTCGAGGTGAAAAATGCCTACGCCTATGGTCTGATCAAAAAGCTGATGAATGAAACCGGCAGCATCGTGCCCGATAAAATCCGGATCCGTCAGCTGTACCAGCTCTACCTGCAGGTTACCGAAGGTGTGATCCCCGAGTGTAAGTAGGTGCAACAACCGGTCTGGAGCAACCCTATGGAGCTCCAGACCGGCAATTGACCCAACCTGTGCCACTCCCTGTGAGGGTGACATGGGGTTTCCATAGCCCGGCCTGCGAATGAGGAGCTGCTCCCATGGCTTTCGCAAGAAGTTACCTGATCTGTCTATCTGCCGCCCTGTTTTTGGC
>JAKQGS010000343.1 GCA_029556045.1 Pseudomonadota bacterium
AAATATGGGCAAAGGCGCAGCAATACAGACCGGATTAAAAAATATAACTGGTGATATTGTAATCATTCAGGATGCGGATTTGGAATATGATCCCGTCGATCTGATTAGACTCATCGAACCTTTGGTACAAAATCGTACGGATGTGGTTTATGGCAGCCGTTTTGCAGCGGGCCGCCCCCGTGGATACAGCTTGTTTCGTTATCTGGTAAATCGGGGACTAACCGCCTACTCCAATATCATGAGCGGCCTGGCATTATCGGATATGGAAACCTGCCAAAAGGTATTTCGTGCCGACCTGCTGCAGCGTCTTCCCCTCACCTCCCGCCGCTTTGGCTTTGAGCCGGAGGTCACCGCTCGCCTGGCGCAACTGAACGTGCGTATTCAGGAAGTACCGATTTCATACAATCCCCGCCACTACGCGGAAGGAAAAAAAATCGGCTGGCGGGATGGGTTGGCAGCTCTTTGGTTTATCTGGACCTTTAACCGCCGGCCCCTGTCTCTCCGTGAGATGGAGGCTATTCCCGCTTGTTATCGCAAATCATGAGTGCAGCGAAGGCTCTTCTACCGCCCCCGCCCTGCAGCACGACCTTCACGGCGCGGGGTACGCGCCATCAGCACCACCCCCGATGCTTTTTTATCCTGCCAAAGCCCCAGATGTTTCAGGGCATCGGTGATTATCTTCTGATCCCGAGCCGATAGTTTTTGTTCTTTAAAATACGACAACGTCTGTGACATGATCCGCGCCTTGCCGGTGGGCTTGCTACCATCCACCGCGGTCGCCCCTTGAATCATCCCGCAGGCCTTTTTAACAGCCGCCATCAGTTCCGCGTCGGAAATTTCACGACTGGCCAACTGCAGCAATAGTCCCGCTTTTATCTTATCGGGATGCTTTAAAATAAGATCTTTGACGTCTTTAGGCCACGCCGCCATCTTTTGAAACCGTCCGATCGTCTTGCGATCCTTACCCAGCAACTCCTGCAGACGCACCTGGGAATAACCTGCATCCTTTAACCGCACGAGCTGATCCGCCACATCAAGGGGATGCAGATTTTTACGAGCCGTGTTTTCCAACAGTTGAGCGGCCATCTTCAGATCGAGACTTTTGAACTGCCGCACCACACAGGGGACCTTGTCCTGCCCCAACTGTTCCAATGCCGCCAGACGGCGATGCCCCGAAACACAATAGATCTCATGGCCCACCACCGTCACCACCGGTTGGTGCAGGAGCCCCACCTCTTTGATGGATTCCACCAACTGCCGGAATTCCCCCTGCTGGTCATGTCGGCTGTCCCGGCGGATATTGTGCTCACGATTGATCAGGTCCAATGGGATTGGCACCACGGTGCCGTCCGGTAGGTTTTTCAGTTTTTCAATCGCCTGGGTTTCTTTGATAGCCTTGGCTGTTTTTTCAAATCGCGACATTAGAATATCTCCGCATTGCGTGATTCACCGAAGATTTCCATAAACTCGGTGGGGGTGTCTTTGATGACAGGCACTTTTTGTTTTTTGCCGATCCGCTTGACCGATAGATCCTTGGCGAGATCCTTGCCCAACTTGAGGTAGGCTTTGGTAACCGGCAGATTCGGCAGGTACCACAGCAGGGGTTTTTGCACGCTGGAACTGCTGGCAATCGCCTTGGAGTCCGGGATAATGCCGCAGATATTGATACCGTTGCTTTTGCTGAATTTCTTGAGCAGGGCCAAAAACTTATTATGGGTGGCATTGGTGTCATCGTATTTGGTGATGACCAGTCCCAGAAAATAAAGGCTGGGATTAAGGCCCGACTTGATCTGTCCCAGCTCTGAAAACATATATTTCAGACCATCAAAAGGATCCGCTTCCGCAAACATCGGCACCACATAATGATGGGCGGCGGTCATGGCCATCTGAAAGAGCAGATCCAGACTGGGGTGTGTATCGATCAGAATCACATCGTAGGTCTTCGCAACGGGACAATCGAGCCACTTTTTGAGCAGGAGTGCCGCTCCGGGATCCAAGATCTTTTCCCGCGAGAGTTTCGAGAGCCCCATATCCCCTGGCACCACATCCAACTGGGGACTGTCCGTCTTCATGATGCAGTCAGCCAGAGGCACCCCATCTCCCAGCCCCGCACTGGCGGATTTGTCCTGATGTTTGGCTTTGAATTTAAGCCCAAAATACGATGTAGCATTTCCCTGATAATCCAGATCGATCAATAGGGTTTTCTTACCAATCTCCGCAAAGGAGGCTGCCAGATTCGCTGCCGTCGCTGTTTTGCCCACCCCGCCCTTTTGATTGGCGATTGCGATGATTTGAGTCGCCATCCTTAGCTCCCAAGATTTGTTTTCGTATTGAATCGGGGGTTATTGTAGGGGAACGGTATTTAAATTTATAGTAAAAAATCCGGCCACATCCCACGGCAAGTGTGGCCCACTCTGCGACTTCTGTGATAATTTCGTCGATGGAGTGAATCGAAAGTTGACGCAAGTCAGCCGCCACATCCTGAACGCCGTGAAGGATCCATTCGACATGAGCAAACCCAAAAACGACATCCGCATTGCGGTATCATCACCCAGCTTCTGCAAATCCCCCACCCTCATCCAGGAGCTGAAAGACCTCGGTTACTCCTGCACCCTGAACCTCGAAGGTGTGCGATTTAACGAAGAAGAGCTGATCGACTTCATCAACTTCAATAAAGCGACCATTCTGATCGTGGGCCTGGAAGTCCTGACCCGCAATGTCCTGACGGCATGCCCCACCCTTAAGCTTGTGGCTAAATACGGGGTGGGCCTCGACAATATCGACACCGACCTCCTGAAAGAATTCGGCATCACCCTCGGTTGGACGGGCGGGGTCAACCGCCGCTCGGTCTCGGAGCTGGCTTTGGGGTTTATGCTGGGGCATCTCCGCAACATCACCCCATCGATTATCAATATGAAAGAGAACAAATGGACTAAAAACGGCGGCCGCGAACTTTCCGACTGCACGGTGGGGATTGTGGGATTCGGAAACATTGGTACCGACCTGGCGAAACTCCTCGGCCCCTTTGGCTGCCGTATACAGTATTGTGACATCATCGATCGCTCGGAAGTCGCCCGCACACTCAACGCCACAGCCCTTTCATACGAGGACCTGCTTCGCACTAGCGACGTCATCAGCTTTCATGTGCCCAGCACACCGCAGACACGACAAATGTTCCGCGCCGAACACCTCAAACTCCTCAAGCCCGATGCCATGGTGGTGAACACCGCTCGGGGTGATATTCTGGATTTTGATGCCATCTCTGCCGCTGTCGAAGCCGGCCAAATCGGGGCGTTTGCCACCGATGTTTTCCCCAAGGAGCCCTGCGACCTTTCCACCTGGTCCCGGGTGCCACACCTTTATTTCACCCCACACATGGGGGGCAACTCCCGCGAAGCGGTGTTAGCCATGGGACGCTCGGCGCTGCACCATGTCCGGCAGTTCACCGAGTCGACGGAGGCATAAATCCCCTCACCTGGAGATGTCCGCCAGTGACACGCGCATGTCACTGGCCTGGCCCAATAGCCTATGTTAATCGAACCTCATCTGCTGGAAAAAGGATGAGGAAACCCCATGAAAAACAACACCGACTTCATCAGAGCCATCATCCGCTTCCATGCCCAATATAGACGCAATCTCGACGAGGTCCGGGTATCCCAAGATTCTCCCCCGCCCCCACCCCCCGATGTCGCGATCCTTCACCCCACGGGGAACTTCAAAATCAATCGACTGCTGATCGAAATCACGTTTGAAGACGAAGCTACCGCACCGGAGACCCCCCATTAACTCCCTATGATGCTTAGGGATCTTAGATCCCAGTCAGAGGATCTTTCCTTACGACTCTTTTCCGGATTGCCAAATGTAATTCGCACGGTATATACCGGTATATACCGAATTTCCTGGAGGAAATCATGGATCTTAAAGATCCCCATTTTATCCATTGACGGCCTGATAAACATGAAAAAAGCTTCGGATCGCCCCCAGGATCGCGAGGACGTCAAAACACTGGAGCGTCTGAAACATGAGCCGTAAAAAAAAACCGTTGCCCCGCCCGCAATCCAAATCCAAGCCGCTACAACTTAGTTTAGAGCAGAATAAGTTGATCCCGGACCTAGAGGATGTCACACCCATCATCGAATTTTTGGAAAATTTCCGAAACCTCTCCGATCCGCGGGCGCAACACCCGAGTAAATTGATTTCACTCAAAGTGCCAGAGCCACTGCTGGCGGCATTTCGCTTCAAGGCAGAGCATGAGGGTATCCCCTACCAAACCATGATCAAAAAACTTATGGTGGAGTGGTTAAAGAAATAGAGAGAGATCCCTCAACCGCTATTACAGCTCAACACCCCGATTTAAAAAACCCCATCATTACATCGACTTGGGAACACCCAGCCATAGCTCTAACAACCACTAATCACCCAAAATCTCATGTAATTTCATAGTCATCGCCGACCTACCCCGCCAAAGTCTTCAGCACCCGAGTTTCTTGTTGCCCGACCGGAGGTCTTTGGATATAAGGCTAGTTCAATTCTGGCTGGCCTTTCCTTCAGTTAAGTCAGCAGTTTCACATATACGCACCCGTAGTTCAGTTGGATAGAATACCAGACTACGAATCTGGGGGTCGGAGGTTCGAATCCT
>JAKQGS010000344.1 GCA_029556045.1 Pseudomonadota bacterium
GCTTGAAAACTTTCCACTATCAGGTCGACCTGTTCTTCGGATAAACTCGATCTCATGTAATTGTCTCCGGGTAGCGTTTACGCCATGTTACGCTGCCCGGAATTTTTTAGAATCAAGAAATTGATTACAGGCCCTAGTTTCCTGCCTCTTCGTTGAGGTACTGGTTGGCATGCTGTTGAGGACTGTGAGGGCACTAAATAGCTTACCGCAGTCATAGCAGGACGGACATTCGTCACATCGTGAGGAGGTTGTGGGCGCGATGGGCTGTTGTGTTCTTGTTGCGTCGCTCATGGGGTTCCTCCTTGGGGTTCATGCAGACATCAGTTGCAGTCAAATTTGGTTCTGCTACTTCCTTCAGCAATTTTTAAGCCAAGTATGTTGTGGATATAGTCTATTGAAAATATTATTGATTCGCCGACAACCCAAAATGCCTGCCAGGATAATTGCTGGACTTGCCACATTTTTTATGTGGAAAGATGGACAAGGTGGCAGTGAGGCGGCTAAAAAACATTATTACAAACTTTAGGTAAACCGGCGGGAATGCTCAATGTGGGGTGACAAAGTGCCGTTGAGTGGACATTGGAAGGAAAAGTTGGGGGACGAGTTCACGAAACCCTACATGGTCAATCTGAGGGAGTACCTCAAGAGCCAACTGGCTCAGGGCAAAGTCGTATATCCACCCAAAGACAACGTTTTTGAGGCGTTGAAGCTGACGCCTTTTGAAGATGTCAAAGTGGTGATTATCGGTCAGGACCCTTACCATGGTCCAGGACAGGCCCATGGTTTGTGTTTTTCTGTGCGGCCGGGGGTGCCTATTCCTCCATCCCTGGTGAACATCTTTAAGGAAATGAAAAACGACCTCAATATTAGTCAACCGGGTCATGGGTATCTGGAGGCTTGGGCGCGACAAGGGGTGCTGCTACTGAATGCCGTGTTGACGGTTGAGGCCGGGCATGCCGCTTCTCACCAGAATAAAGGATGGGAGACTTTTACGGATCGAGTCATCGAGGTCCTTAATCGCGAAAAGGATGGGTTGGTGTTTGTGCTGTGGGGTTCATACGCCCAGAAAAAAGGCGCATTTATTGACCGGCAGAGGCATTTGGTACTCGAGGCTCCCCACCCCTCACCCCTTTCAGCTCATCGGGGGTTTCTGGGAAGTCGGCATTTTTCCCACATCAATGCGTATTTAAACCAACGTGGTGTGGGACAAATCGAATGGGCCCTCCCCCCTCTCCATTGAAAAGGAAGATATTATGGCCGATACCCCCGCGGTAGCAGAGGCACAGGAAAATCCCCTGGCCAGTCTGCTTGTCAATATCATCATCCCCAGCGTCATCTTGATGAAACTGAGCGGTGACAACCGACTGGGTCCGGTTAATGCCTTGATACTGGCGCTTGGCTTTCCCTTGATTTATGGCTTGTGGAACATGCACCGCCACCGCAAATTTGGCTTTTTCTCCGTTCTTGGCCTGGTCAGTATCGCTCTGACGGGGGGGTTTTCCCTTATGAAATTGGGTGCTCATTGGATAGCGGTTAAAGAGGCGGCCATTCCCATGATGATCGGTATTGCCATCATTGGTTCCATGCGTACCGAAACCCCCCTGGTGAGGACGATGTTATACAACGACAAGGTGATCGACGTGCCACGGGTGGAGGACGCCCTTCGTCAGAAGGGGAATCAGGACAGGTTTGAGCGGTTGTTGGCGCAAGCGTCATACCTCCTGTCGTGCTCCTTTTTTCTCTCGGCGTTTTTAAACTTTGTTTTGGCCAAATACCTGCTAGTGAGTGAGCCGGGTACGGCGGCGTTCAATGAGGAGCTGGGCAAAATGACCGCATGGAGTTACCCCGTGATTGTGGTGCCGTCCATGGTCATTCTGATTTTAGCGCTTTGGCGATTGACCTCCGGTATCCGTGCACTCACCGGATTGGAACTAGAGGCAGTTTTCAAGGGCAAATGACGCCTATCATGGGTGATTTATTATGAAGAACGTGATTCTTCATTGCGCAGCATTTTTCTCCTGCTGCACAATAAAAACCCACGGCTTTTTGGCGCTTTTTTTGGCATCAACTATTTTACTTACGCCAACATCCCACGAATCCTTGAAGAAATGAGTTTCCCACAGGTTATGCACAGGAAGCGCTATATTTAGTGGTTGACACTGAAAAGTCACACTATATATGCTTCCACTATCATCAAGACATTCATGGTGTGTCCATTGTTCGTTGAGATACCCCACGGTAGGGGAATTGGTACGAATGGTCCTTTTTGTTGTTGAATGGGCGAGGGACGGAACCTTCGCATTGCTGGTTGAGTCAGAAAGAGAGGATAAGGAAATGGCATTTGATACTGCGGGCGTCAGTCCCTCACCATCGTTCGTTCAACCCTCGGCTGCTGCTCCGATTCGGGTGAAAAAGCGCAATGGTGAACTGGTGGCGGTTAATCCTCAAAAAATTACAGCCTTGGTGGATCGTTGTTGCAAAGGCCTGACACAGGTGGATGCAACCCAGGTGGCAGAAAAGGCGCTGCGGGGTTTGCATGATGGCGTCGAGACCAAAGAACTGGATCTCCTCCTGATGCAGACAGCCGCCATGATGATCAGCCAGGAGCCGGAGTATTCTAAACTTGCTGCGCGTCTGCTTTGTCATTTTATTGATGACGAAGTGACGACGCTGGGGGTCAAATCGTTTGCGGATAGCATTCGCTTTGGCGTTACGGTTGGTATCGTTGATTCCAAGGTAGGGGCGATGGTTGAAGTCCATCACCAACGTCTGAACGAGGCTATCGACAACTCCCGCGCAGATCTGTTCGAATATTTTGGTTTGCGTACGGTCTATGACCGCTACCTATTAAAGGATCCCAAAACCCGTCTCGTTTTTGAAAACCCTGAGTATTTTTTCATGCGGGTGGCCTGTGGTCTTGCAAGATCTGTTGACGAGGCGATCGAATTTTATCGCCTGATTTCTTCCTTTGAATACATGCCCAGTACACCGACGCTGTTTAATTCCGCCACCCGGCGACCGCAGATGTCCTCGTGTTACCTGCTGGATTCCCCGGATGACAGTCTGGAAGCGATTTATGACAAATACAAGGATGTCGCATTGCTGTCCAAATTCGCGGGTGGAATTGGCCTGGCCTATCACCGCGTCCGTTCGCAAGGTTCATTGATTCGGGGTACCAATGGCAAATCCAACGGCATCGTCCCGTTTCTAAAGACCCTGGATTCTTCCGTATCGGCGGTGAACCAAGGGGGTAAACGTAAGGGGGCTTGTTGTATCTATCTGGAGTCCTGGCATGCGGACATTCTTGACTTCCTGCAGTTGCGGGAAAACACCGGTGATGCCTCGTTGCGTACGCACAATTTGAATACCGCCAATTGGATTCCGGATCTTTTTATGCAGAGAGTGGAGAACGATGAGGACTGGTCTCTTTTTGATCCAGCCGATGTTAAGGAGCTTCCGGATCTCTTCGGGGATGAATTCAATCGGGCATATATTACGGCGGAAAAAGACGGCCTGGCTCGAGTCACCATCAAAGCCCGCGAACTGTACGCGGCGATGATGAAAGCTCTTGCTCAGACTGGCAATGGCTGGATGACATTTAAAGATGCATCCAACCTCAAGTCAAACCAAACCGGGGCCAACCCGCAAAATGTTATTCATCTTTCCAACCTCTGTACCGAAATCGTGGAAGTGACTTCTAGCGGTGAAACCGCCGTATGTAACCTGGGTTCCATCAACATCGGCCGTTATGTCACGCCTCAGGGCGCCATTGATTATGATCGTCTGGCCCGTAACGTGCAAATTGCCGTGAAATATCTGGATCGTGTGGTGGATATCAATTTTTACCCCATCGACCAGGCTGCGACATCCAATCAACGCTGGCGCCCGGTCGGGTTGGGTTTGATGGGATTGCAGGACGCCTTTTTTAAAATGGATCTTCCATTCGATAGCGCGGAAGCCCGGGAGATTTCCCGGCGGGTGCAAGAGGAAATCTATTATAATGCTCTGGTGGCGTCGGCGGATCTGGCGGAACAATTTGGTCCTCATGCGGCTTACGGCGAGACCCGTGCTGCCAAGGGCTTGTTGCAGTTTGATCTTTGGGGCGTGAAGCCGGGCGACTCCACTCGTTGGGATGCTCTCAAAAAACGGATCGCCGAGACCGGGTTGCGTAACTCCCTGCTGATCGCGATTGCTCCGACCGCAACCATTGCCGCTATTTGCGGGGCTTATGAGTGCATAGAGCCTCAGGTTTCCAACCTATTTAAGCGGGAGACCCTTTCGGGTGAGTTCCTCCAGATCAATAGCTATCTTGTGAACAAACTGAAAAAGCTGGGCTTGTGGAATAGTATGATACAAGAGCGTATCAAGCACGCGGAAGGATCGATTGCGGGAATCGAAGAAATTCCGGAAAATGTCCGGGAGATCTATCGCACGGTTTGGGAAATTCCTATGCGGTCATTGATCGATATGGCAGCTGCTCGAGGCGCCTATATCGACCAGAGTCAGTCACTGAACTTGTTTGTGGAAAGTCCAACGATCGGCAAACTTTCCTCCATGTATAACTATGCTTGGAAAAAGGGGTTGAAAACGACTTATTATCTGCGCTCCAAAGCCGCGACCCGGATCAATAAGACATCTTCGATGGCGGTACCTGCGGCGGAAGCCGTTGCGTGTTCGCTGGAAAATCCCGAGGCCTGTGAGAGCTGTCAATAAGGAGGTTGATGTTTATGTTATTGAATCCTGGACTTGATTTAAATCTGCGCCCGATGAAGTATCCGCTGTTTTACGATATGTACCGGGACGCCATTAAAAATACCTGGACTGTTGAGGAGGTCGATCTTTCCAAGGACGTGGTGGACTTGCGTAGTAAGCTGTCGCCGTCCGAACGACATCTGATCAATCGGTTGGTGGCGTTTTTTGCCACCGGCGACTCCATTGTGGCCAATAATCTGGTGTTAAACCTTTATCGCCATATCAATGCCCCTGAAGCGCGGATGTATCTGTCACGGCAACTCTATGAAGAAGCCCTGCATGTCCAGTTTTATCTGACCCTGCTGGACACCTATTTGCCTAATGATGAAGAACGTCGTGCGGCTTTTTCAGCCATTGAGAACATCCCATCCATCAAACAGAAGGGAGAGTTTTGCTTTCGCTGGATGGATTCCATGTATGATCTGGATAAGTTGGTCACGAAAGAGGATCGACAGAAGTTTTTGCTGAATCTCATCTGTTTTGCCAGTTGCATTGAGGGTCTCTTTTTCTTCGCTGCCTTTGCTTATGTCTATTTTTTGCGCTCCAAGGGTCTGCTACATGGATTGGCGGCGGGAACCAACTGGGTTTTCCGGGATGAGAGCTGTCATATGAACTTTGCGTTTGCTGTGATTGATACCCTCCGCAAGGAAGACCCTGATCTTTTTGATGAAACCCTGAATCGTTCCATTGTGACAATGCTGGATGAGGCGGTGGAATGCGAGATGGTTTTTGCCCAGGATGTCCTGCAGTTGGGTGTTGCGGGCCTTTCCATCAAGGATATGCGTCAGTATCTGGAGTTTGTGGCGGATCAACGGCTTATGGCTTTGCGGATTCCCCCCGTGTATAATGTCCGTAATCCATTTTCGTTTATGGAGTTGCAGGACGTGCAGGAGTTGACCAATTTCTTCGAAAGGCGTGTAGCAGCCTATCAGGTTGGTATTACGGGTGATGTGAGTTTTAACGAGGATTTTTAATGCTCCCTATCCGGGCGTTGTTTTGACGTGGTAGGAATCAGAACTGTGATTCCTGTCTTCCGGCTTGAGGCTTGGCATAGGTTGCGGATATGGTTGATCCAAAACAGGACGTCTATAGTCGGAAATATTATCGTTTATCGTATCCGCCGCAGGATCGTCCAACCTTGATGATCGGAGGGGTCAAATATGAAGTTTTTGATCTTTCTGAAGAGGGGGTCAAGTTTTTTGTTCCCGGTGATGATCCAATTAAAAAATTTCCCAGTGTGGAAGGTTACCTGGATTTTGGCGGGCGTAATCGCACCAAAATTGAGGGTGACGTGCTGCGTGTGACCGACTCGGAAATGATCATCAAACTGGTGGATCATTTACCCCTGCCGCTGATCATGGCAGAGCAGCGCTATCTCATCAATACCTACAAATCCTGAACCTTCTGTTTGTTGTCACTCGACCAATCTTAACCTTGAATGCAAATCCCGTTATTGTGTGCAAATTCCGTCATTCTGACCCTGAGCGTAGCGAAGGGGAAGAATCTCAATAATAGTTGCGGATGTTTTCAAACTCCCAGCCCGTGCCTTTGTCCTGCAGCAGATCCTGCACCTCCATCGGTATGACCTCCGCTTGTGCCAATTGTGGTTCGTAGACCTGAGACACCAGAATGGAATGTCCCTCATGAACAGTCTGCAGTTTGCCATAAGCGCAGATAAACCCCTGTCGATTGATGACGCCGTGAAACTTGCGGGCCATCTGCGGGGTAAAAGCCAGGTTGATAAAACCCCACTCGTCTTCCAGGGTGAAAAATACCATACCTTTGGCGGTGGGAGGTGACTGCCGCACGAGAACCATACCAAAGACATGCACCCCCTGATTGGGTGTGAGCTGGGCAAGATCCACGGAACGTTTGAGGGCCTTCTGGGGAATGCGGTAGTGCCATTCCTGTTCCCGCATGATGCGGGTCGGGTGATCGCCCAGAGTGGTGCCGGTGGCAGAAAAGTCCTGGGCCATGCGCTCCATCGGTGTTTCATCCGCAAAGATTGTTTGCGGATGCCCTTCATTGTCAACCAGAGGCGCAAAGGGAGCTGCTTCCGCCAGCCATAGGGCAGCACGACGGGAAAGTCCGAGGGGGCTGAGAGCATTGGCGGCCGCCAAAGCGGTCAGAGAACCACGGTGTAATGGCGAGTCCTTGAGGAATTGCATGATGCTTGTCCAGGAACCTCGCTGCTGTCGTCGTGCCAGCAAACGTTCCGCCTCACTGTGGCTTAGTCCTCCAACAAGACGAAGGCCAATGCGAATGCCCAGAGCTCCCTGTTCATTGCGCGTCAGAGTGCAGTCCCATTCCGAGTTATTTAAACAGACGGGATGAATAGGCACCGCTTGCCGTCGTGCCGCTTGCAGCAGGGAGTGTGGAGCATAAAAACCCATGGGCTGGGAATTCAGAAGGGCTGCAAAAAAAGCCGCCGGATGATGACATTTCAGATAAGACGACACATAAGCCAGCAGAGCAAACGATGCGGCATGGGATTCGGGGAAACCATAATTGGCAAACCCCCTGAGGTAGGCCAGGATTTGTTGAACAAAGTCCTCATGCAAACCATTATGGCGCATGCCCTCCTCCAGCTTGCTCACCAAATGACCCAAGTCCTTGTTGAGGGACCAGGCACCAATTTGGCGGCGCAGCTCATCGGCTTCGCCCGGGGAAAAATTCCCCACCGTCATGGCCACCCGCATGATCTGTTCCTGAAAGATGGGCACGCCCATGGTGCGCTCCAGGATGGGTTTAAGGCGCGGATCCGGGTAGGTGACGGACTCCAACCCATGGCGGCGTTTGAGATAGGGGTGAATCAACCCCCCCTGGATGGGGCCAGGACGAATAATGCCCACCTGCACCACAATGTCATAAAAGGTGCGGGGGCGCAGCCGCGGCAGCATGGACATCTGGGCTCGCGACTCAATCTGGAAAACCCCCACAGTGTCAGCCCTCTGGATCATGCGATAGGTGGCGGCATCCCCCTGTGGCACATTCGCCAGAGTCAGTTGTTTTTGCTCATGGGTTTCGATCAGGTCAAAACTTTTGCGGATGGCGGTCAGCATGCCAAGGGCCAGCACGTCGATTTTGAACAATCCCAATGCTTCGATGTCATCTTTGGCCCACTGGATGACCGTGCGGCCTTCCATGGTGGCGGGTTCCTGTGGCACCAGTTCGTTGATGGGATTTTGGCTGAGGACAAAACCACCGGAGTGGATGCCCATATGGCGGGGAAAACCCTTGATGCGGGCCGCCAGCGAGGTCCAGAGGTGCCACGGAGCCTGGAGTTGCGGGTACTGCTCCGCTAGATGGGCCATGCGTTTTTGAATATCGCGTCGGGTCTCCCGCTCCACATCCACATCTGCAGCCAACGATAACACCTGCGCTGGTATTCCCAGGGCTTTGCCCACCTCCCGCAGGGCTCCCTTGGTGCGCAAGGTGATGACGTTGGCCACCATGGCGGCGCGGGGGCGACCGTAACGCTGATAGATGTATTGAATCACCTCTTCCCGTCGTTCATGTTCAAAGTCCACATCGATATCCGGTGGATCACCGCGCTCGCGGCTGAGAAAACGCTCAAAAAGAAGATCAAAAATGGAGGGATCCACCGAGGTAATGCCCAGCACATAACAGACAGCGGAGTTGGCAGCGGAGCCGCGTCCCTGGCAGAGAATTTTTTGGGAGCGCGCCCAACGCACAATGTCCCACACTGTCAGGAAATAGTCGGCAAAACGCAGCTCGGCAATAAGCTTCAACTCATGGCGGATCAGATTGAGGATGGTGGCGGGTGGATTCTCTTCGTAACGCTCCCGCAGACCTTGCTCCACCAATTTTTCAAGATAGACCTGGGTGGTAAAACCAGCCGGAATCATCTCCCGTGGATAAGCGTGCTGCAGTTCATCGAGAGAAAAGTCGATGGAAGATGCAAGATCCTGGCTGTATTGCATGATTTGCTCGTAGCCAGGAATGTCACGATAGCGTTGTTGCAATATGGTCAGCGGTTGCAGGCTACGTTCGCCGTTGGGAAAAAACCAGGCTTCCGCTTCGGGCAGGGTGCGGTTCATACGGATGGCCTGCATGAGGTCGCTGAGATCCTTGTCCTGCTCATGGTGCATGTAAGCGTCTTGACTGAACAACAACGGGATGCTGTTTTGTCGGGCCATCTGCAGAACTTGCGGGATGGCCTGATCTTCCAGAGGATGACCATGGCGGCTGATCACCAGGTGAAAGCGATCACCCATGGCTTCCTGCAAGGTATTGCATTGGGCTTGCCATGCCGTGTGATCACCGGTGCGTAGGAGGCCACGCATGGGTTTCAAGGCCAGCAGGTCGTCGCAGCAGTTGCTCAGGAGATCCTTGATGTCCAACCATGCATCATATTTGCCACGCGCATGGCAAAGAGTCACAAGATGACACAGGTTCTTGTAACCGTTGTGGTTACGCGCCATCAAAACCAGGGTATCCTGCATCAGTAACGGTAGGTGGTGCTGTGGGGTAAGACGAATCTCAGCGCCGTAGAATATCCGCAAATTCGCGGGCTCTCCCTTTTTCTCCCGCAGGCGACGCGCTCGATGCGCCCGCACTATGCCATAGACGCCATCGTAGTCAGTGATGCCGATGCCTGCATATCCGAGTTCAATGGCCCGCGTTACATAATCTTCGGGGTGAGAGGCGCCAGCAAGAAAACTGAAGTTGGTATGGCAGAGCCACTCGATCCATGGTGGCCGTGGTATCTCTGGTGGGGAGACAGCGCAGAGGTTCGTTTCGCGTCCGCGACTAACTGAAGTAGCCATGGCAGTACCATTTATGTTTTTCGCGGTCCTGGTACACCCAGAGTCTGCGACGTTCATGGTTTGTCACTTGGTAGTAGTCCCGTCGTGCCTCTCCATGCCACCAGCGGGTCATGAGACGTTCAGAAAATTTCCAGCGGGAGGCCCCTTCTCGGGAGGGCTCCCAGGACTGCGGTGTCACAGTCAGATAGAGGGGACGATGCTGCGCGGTTACCAGTAGGCTGTGCTGCATGGCCTGGTCCAGATCTTCGGTGACGGACATGCGGGATGACGCGGCGGCGTTGTCCCGTTCCACGAAAGCATGTTCCGGTTGCCAGCTGGATCCAAGCACGAATTTTTTGAGTGGAATGGATAACTTGTTTTCCAGTTCCAACAGAGCGATCTCCCGGGGATCCCCCTCCGCAAAAAGATTGAGCATGCGGGGAGGCAGGCGTAATGTGCCAGTCAGAATCAACCGCCAAGAAACCAGCGGCGAGGCGATGGGTTCAAACGTGGTTTCTGCGGCGGATGATTGTGGCGCGGATTCGTGCAGGGCCCATTGATAGGACATCTGCAGAAGCGCCGTTTTATACGCAGGGCCCTCGTCGTGCAGGGCGTGTGGATGCCGAAACTTGATGGGGATGGCTTGTTCGCTCATATCCTGTCGCGTGAGTCGCCACTCCAGTGATGTGATGCGGCAGGTGCGGTCAAAGCCGTCCTGCTGGCAAAGGCGGTGAAGATCTTCCTGCAGCAGAGGCTTCACATACTCCCAATCCTGCAGGGGAAAGTCCAGGTGTCGCACCACATGTGGCACTTTCTGCCAAACCCATTCCCGCCAGGGAAACGGAGCCAGCAGTTTGCCGGCATTTGGCTTGAAAGAGGCTTCCATGCCTCGCTGTCGCAGTCCTTCCACACACCAATCCCAGACACGGCGCAGAACAATACCAAAACGGCGTTCCATGGCTTCGCCATCCACCTGTTTCAGGTCAAACGGCTTTTGTACACCCAGCCTTTGCATGGCCCGCTCCATTTTGGGGCGGTTGCGCTGCAGGTTGGTCTGTTCTTTAGTATTGGCAAGATGAGGTAATAATTGTTCCAGGCATACATGCCAGGTGTCCCATGCCAGGGTTTGATAGATGGCCTGGCCGATGGGGCCCTGTTGATCGAGATAACCCCGCAGCTTCCGCTCTTTCATCATCTGGGCCAGCAGCAGCGCCTGCCATGGGTGTGGTGCGGCGGCTAATTGATAGCATGGCGATGTATCGTCATCCCCCAGAGCTTCATCAAGGATCCGTTGCCAGACCTGTTCCACCGGCATGGCAAGTGCGCGGGCTTGCGCCTGCCAATAACTCCAGCAGGGACTGACATCAATTAACCAAAGGTTATGATCATTCCCATCGCTATGCCAGCGCATGATGCGAGGGGACAGTTGTTGTGCGATCGTCGCCTGCAAACGCGGGTGCTGGAGGGCCAGCACGAGCCGAGGCTCGTGCCAGGTGGGGCTACCAGCGGGGTCAAAAAGAGGGCGTTGAAACGGGGACATTGGGGAAGGCTCCTTAACCATACATATGTATGGTAATAAGGTGTCAAAGACTTGTCAATGTCCGTCGGTGACATGGTCTTATTTTTTGAAAAGAGTTTGTTTTTCAAGCTTTTAAAGTCGGTGAGACAGTGAGGCAAAAAACATGATTTTGCCAAAGAGACCAAAATGACCACCTCAATAATAATCCGGGATTACCGAAATCCCATGGTGAGTAACTCTCAGTAGCGACAAACATTTTACAGGTTTGGGACACCGGATGAGTCAGGATACACATCACCAATTGATCAGCTATTTTATCCAGGAAGCGGAAGATCTTCTGCAAATCTGGGAAAAGCATTGCATGTCGCTCGAACGACACTTCAATCAGGACGAATTTGATGCCCTGTTTCGAGCGGTTCATAGCCTCAAGGGTTCGTCGCGTATGGTGGGACTGCAGCAATTTGGCGAGGTGTTGCATGTGGTGGAAGACACCATCGTGCTGGTACGTAAGGGACAAAGATCTTTTTCCTCGCAGGTGACCGCGCTTCTTTTAGAGGCTCATTCCCATATTCTTAATTGGGTGGAAAATCTCAAAACCAATCCGGAACACGTGCCACAGGACTATCGCGACTATATCAAAAAAATCGCAGCGTTCAATCAACCGGCAGCCGGCGAGGGAACAGAAGGAAAGCCAGAACAACCGAGATCGACCGATAAACCACCGATGGCCTCAGTGCATCAGCCGGCAGTTGTCTTGCATCAGGCGACGGATATTGGTGCCATCCTCATTGAACATGGCATCGTCAGGGAAGAGGAAATTGCCCGGGCCCTCAAGATCCAAAACCGCAAATTGGGGGAGGTGCTCATGGAAATGGGGCATGTCACTCCCAAACAGATCGAATTTGCGTTGGAGGTGCAAAAAGAGCGGGGACATAAGGTTGAGGACACCATCCGGCTGTCCACAGGGAAAATAGAGCAGATATCCAAATTGATCGGTGAACTGGCGGTTCATAATGAGATACTCTTTCGTTGCAAAATCGAAGATCGTCTGGAGTCCGATCTGGCTCGATCCGCCATCGAAGTGATGAATAGAAGCATCCGCGAAATCCAGGATAGAACACTGGCCTTGCGGTTGTTTCCGGTCAAGAGCATCATGCAAAGGTTGGAGCGGGTGGTGCAGGATTTAGCCCGTAAGCAAAATAAAAAAATACAAGTCAAAACTATCGGTGAAAACGTCGAACTGGAGTCCCGCTTGATTGAAAAGATCAAGGATCCGTTGGTTCACCTGTTAACCAATGCCGTCGATCATGGACTGGAAACGACCGAAGAACGGACACAGGTCGGCAAACCGGAGGAGTCGATCATCCTATTGTCCGTGGAGCAGCGGGCGAATGAAGTAGTCATCGCCGTGGAAGATGACGGTCGGGGCATCAATCGTAAAAAAGTCAGAAAGAAAGCGATTGAAAAAGGTCTGATCCAGGATGGTGAAAAATTAAGCGATGCGAATCTTCATAAACTGTTGCTGAAGCCGGGTTTTACAACCGTGGATCAGGTGACAGCGGTATCCGGTCGTGGTGTGGGGTTGGATGTGGTGAATAACGTTATCAAGGAACTGGGGGGAAGCCTTGCCATCGATTCCGTGTTGGGTGGCGGCACAATATTTACCATGACTCTGCCGTCCAGTTTGGTATTTGTCGATGCCGCAGTGGTCCAAGTGAACGACACAGTTTATGCGGTGCCGGTGCTGGAAATGAGCGAAATCGTCTATCCGAAACCACGAGATATTAAATATCAGGATGGGCACAAACTATTGGCCCTTCGGGACCTGATAGTGCCGATAAAAAACATGGGAGAGATTCTGGATGCCGACGATGTCCAACAAGAAATCACGGATCATCCGGCCATCATTGTGAGTCACCAGCAGGGGCGGTCGGTCGGGCTGCTTTGCGATCAAATATCCAATTTACAGCCATTGATGGTGCGTCCTCTGGAAGGGCGGCTGGCCCGTAACCGCTGTTTTGCAGGCACGGCCATTCTGAATGATGGGGAGCCTGCTATTGTTCTGGATCTGAGTTATATCACAAGCTCACTCTTGCAAATGGCGGGATGATCTATGACTGACCTGAAAAACTACAGTCATGATGAATCCGGTGAATGGTATGACGATTTTATGGGTGATGCTGATGCCGATGCTGAAACCCAGTACCTGATGTTTAAAGTGGGTGACGAATTTTGTGCAGCGCCTTTACTGACAATACGGGAGGTTATTGAAGGTCAGCGATATCGGCGTATCCCGAATACGTTATGCAATTTCAAGGGTATCTTCAATCTTCGCGGCGAGGTCGTGGGCGTGATCGATCTGCGGGAGCGTCTGGATGATATCGTCCGTGATCAGGATGGTTTATTGATGGTTTTTGAAATAGGTCAGGGGCTGATGGCGGCATTGGTTGATGAAATCGTGGCGGTGGTTTCCATCAAGCCGGGGCAGATCGACAAGAACCCAAGCCTCAAACTCAAAACTTTCAATGATTACCTCATTGGCATCGCCAAACTCGGCGAGGAAATGGTGGCGGTGATCGAAGTGCGCAAGCTATTGACAGAACATGAAATCGTGGCTCTGAAGGATATCAGATCGATGGCATAATGAAAGGGAATGTGGCATGGGCAGGAAAGCAGGCATCGGACTCAAGATATTTGTTCTCAGCACCTCGCTGCTGATGTTGATGACACTTTCGGTGATGGTGATCTACATCAAGATTAATAATGCCATCTCGGATGTCGCAACACAGGGAAAATCCCTGGAGAGTTTGCAGGTTTCCAATCTGGTAGCCACCCGGTTGGGGCAGTATCACTACTGGTTTGCGGATCTGATAGCGACCGGCGATGCGAACTCTCGAATTCGCATGCTGGAGGTCAAAGATCAACTTCTGGAGGATCTGGAGTCCTTCAAAGACGCGGACGCGGTCTTTGTGCAGCGTATTGGCGATAATATTGAAAAACTGCATCAGGTTAAAATGAGCGCCGTGGTAGACTATGAGGCCGGCCGACGGGAAAAGGTTCACCAGGAATTAAATAAGGCCCGGAGCCTCCAGGCCGGCATCGAAAAATCCCTGCAATCCATGAACGGCGGTGTGGGCAAAAGTCAGGTTAAGGCCATAACCCAGGAGATTATCAATGAAGTGATTCTCATGAAGCATGTGGCCATAGTTTCGCTCCTTGCGGCCATCGTCCTGGGACTGGTGATGTCCATGACTATACAGCGCTCGGTCACCCGGCCATTAGTTGCATCCATGCGAAAGTTATCCAGTATTTCCAAGGCCTATTTGTCCGTGAGCCGGGATCTGAATCGCTCCTCCCATGAACTGGCGCGATCATCGGCGGAGCAATCTTCGGCCATTCATGACTCGGTCACAGCCATGACCGAGCTCAAAGGAATGGTGCGGCAGACGGCGACGCTGGCGGCGGGCACTCATAAATCCGCCGAGGGGGTTTCCGGTAAGACGATGGAAGGTCTGAAAGTTATGAAAAAGATGGTGGGCTATTTGCAACAGATGGGGGATGCCACCGATACCATCAAAGTCTCCACGGAATCCATGGCACAAAATGCCAACGAGCAGATCCAAAGTATCGCCGGTATTATCGTCGAAGTGGAAAAAAAGGTTTCAGTCATCAACGATATCGTTTTGAAAACACAACTTCTGTCTTTTAATGCTTCGATCGAAGCGGCCCGTGCTGGCCAGCATGGTAAGGGTTTTTCCGTGGTGGCTCAGGAAGTAGGCAACCTGGCCCGTCTCACCGGTAAAGCCGCTCAGAGTATCAATACCCTGATTGAAAACAGCAAAAGGGATGTCAACAATATCATGCAGGCTTTGCAGAACCAGGTGGGAATCACCCAGGAAAAGGTGGTGAACGGGAAAAGGGTCACGGAAATGGTGTCCGAGGTCGGGCGTGATGCCCATGAAATCTTTGAGGGCATTGCAGCCGATGTCAGGGACATTTTAACCAAGATTACCGCCGTCAATACGGCGACCTTTGAGCAGAGTAAAGGTTTGGATCAGATTGCAGTGGCTATGGAAGACATTCAAGCTACCACTGGCAAAACCAATCAGGCTGCTTCGGATCACAAACAGGTATCCCAGCACCTCTTTGCGGAAACCAAAAAACTGGACGCGGTTGGTCAGAGAATGAGCACAATGATTTTTGGCACTTGGGAACTCGGATTCCTGTCGTTTATGCAGGATGGGATATCCTTGCGTGGTAATGGTGCAGGAGGTGGCTCTCCCACGGATGACTTTAGTGCGCCAATATCAGGGTCGGCGGAGGCTCCCATGCATCTGCAGGATCTCAACCCCGAGGTTTTGATGACGCTGCTTAAAAAATTGGAACAGCAAAACACCCAACCGGGCGGAGATCCTGCCGCAGAAGATAAAAACACGGACGACTGGTCCCGGTCCGCTTGACAATCTCTGAGAGCTTCCATACCATACATATGTATGGTTAAATCATGGAGCTGCTCATGCTGTCCCTGTCATCCCCGCATGAAAATTCAACGCTGGTTGCCTCCCCGCTGGAGAATGTCATGCGGGGGTGTCAACTCAGTCCAGGCATCGTGTCAACCCTGGCGTCCGGCGTGACGTCGCTCGATGCCCTGCTGAAGGGGGGACTGCGTTATGGCGAAGTGACCGAATGGGGGATCCCATGGGGGCGAGGAGGGCGTGCGTTGCTTGTGCGCTTTCTCGCCGCCCTGCCCCCGGATCAGTGGGGATTGTGGGTACACTCACGCCCTGACGTCATGGTTAATCCTCCCGCTTTTGCCGCGTATGGAGTCTCTCTGGAGCGTGTGCGTTTTTGTCAGACATCGCAGCCCCTGACGGATCTGAAAGCGATCTTTATGCAGGATTTTTTTCGTTTGATCGTGCTTGATCTGCAGACGCCGCTCTCGTCAGATGAGTGTGCTTTTTTATCGCAACGGGCCAAGGCGAATCGGCAGATCATTATTCTGGTGCGGCATTTTTTTCTAGCCAGTGAACGGGGGAATGTCTGGGCGAAACGTCGTGTGAACTGCTGGCAGGATGAAAAGTCCGGTTTGATCGTGACACGGGGGATTAAGGGCATGGATCCACAAGTCCACAACCATTCGTTCCGACCTCGTTAAGTCGACGATGACGGGGGACTTTTACGCAAAAGCATCGTCACCAGCCGATCCAATGCATCTGCAAAGCGTTTTTTGTCAGTGTCCCCCATAGGCCTGGGACCGCCACCCTGAATCACAGAAGAGTCACGAAGGTCCTGCAGAAGATTGCGGGTGGCCAGGCGTTCGCCGATATTTTTTTGATCGATGACCTCGCCGCGGGTGTTCAGAACAATGCCCCCTTTCGCAACCACGCGTGCCGCCAAGGGAACATCCGCGGTGATGACGATCTCGAAGGGAGCCACATGCTCAGCAATATAGTCATCCGCCGCATCGGGATGTCCTGGCACACAGATCATGCTGATATGCTGGCCAGGGGGAAGGGATACAATGGAATTCCCCACCACCACAACCGGCAGGGTGCGTCTCTGGGATGTTTTAACCACCAGTTCCCGGATGAGTTTGGGGCAGCCGTCGTTGTCGATCCACAGGCGTTTAGCTGGTGTTGTCTGCAAAGTATAATCCGCCAATTTTATTATATGATTTCCAAAGTCGTTGATCTCAACCCCCAAACCTAATAAAAAGCCCCCACTTAAATCAAGCCATTTCAGGGTGAGTTGCCCGCAGGTCAAGGAAACCGCTTCATATGCTGACGAAAACTACTATTGTAACTTGGATCTTCGCATGGTCGGCCTCAATGTTAACGTCCTCCCTGTTTGCCAAAGATTTTGAGACCAAAACAACCTACAAGGGCATGAGAGTCTGCGAGGAAAAAATTAAGACGATGGTGACGGGTCTTGAACTGATGCTGATTCAGGTGGAAGGCCCCATTGAGGGAGATTACGCCGTATTGCCTATTACATTGACGCTCGAGGGTTTTGACAACAAGGGTGTATCCGCTGAGATCATCCATTATTCCGTCGTCGTTGAGCATACCAATTCGGATAATGAACACTGGACCAACCCCTACCGGTTCGAAATGCTTGGTGAGGGAGACCAGTGTTGGATTAAAACTTACGAGTTTATGGGTTCGCGTTAAATCTTATTGAGAGGCCATCATTTAGATAAGATGGCTTCTATAAAAACTCTTTGCCCATGATGAAGATTCCCATAACCAGCACAAACCATCCGAAGGCTGGCTCCAGTTTTTTACCGGGAATGAATTTGGCAAAATGGGTTCCCAGTAGAATTCCCACCACCGCTATACCGGCAAACAGGCCCAGAAACCCCCAATCGATGTAAGCCGTGGTCTGGATGTCTCCTACGAATCCGATCAGGGATTTGGCTGCGATAATCATCAAAGAGGTTCCTACGGCAATTTTCATGGGTACACGGGCTAACACCACCAGGGCCGGGATGACGAGAAACCCGCCGCCAGCCCCCACAAATCCGGTAATGGCACCAACCACAATACCCTCCAGCGCAATCAGCAGGTAATTTTTAGGTGTGGTGTCCTGATTGGTGGCTGTGGCGTCGCCTTCAGTCGGTGCGTTCACCTTTTTGCGGCGGATCATGGACAGCGACGCCCACACCATAATGGCCGCAAAGACTCCCATGATCAGGCTGTTTTTTGACAGCGTAAAGTTGGCGGCAGAAAACACGGGATCCGGGATAGCTGGGACGACGAATCTCCTGGCACCATATACCCCTATAAACGAGGGGACGGCGAAAACCAGTCCGGTTTTAAAATCGATCATTTTATTTTTGGCGTAGGTCAGTGCTCCCACCAGAGCTGTGCTGCCCACCACCACCAATGAGTAAGCGGTGGCGAGGCTTGGTTGGATATCAAAGATGTAAACC
Source organism: Pseudomonadota bacterium (assembly GCA_029556045.1). The sequence continues at coordinate 17,972 of JAKQGS010000344.1, forward strand.
AGAATCGGCACCGTTAAAATGGATCCTCCACCCCCGATCACCCCCAGGGAAAGTCCGACGACAAAAGCCAGCAGGTATCCGATTATCAGTGTCATAACTTAACTCCTTGCCTGCGGAAACGTGAAACGATGCGACACCTCAAGTGTATCAAGAAACGTGCCGTGGCCTTCCAGGGATGGAGTGTTAGCGGATTGAATCGTAAAAACAGGGGAATATGTGCGATGATAGGCCGTATCAATAATTCCTATCCCCTTCACCCTCCGGCTAATTTGTCTTATTTCGTTGTCATGCCCCCTCATAGTGATGAGACATTATGAAACATTCTATCTCAGGGGTGTGGCTATATTTTTAATAATAACAGAAAGTTGCATGGATGAGTCGATTTGTTTCGATTGGCCCACTTTTTGGATAACCGAGCGGCGTGGAATGGATCCCTTTTACGGAAAGGAATGAAACTATGGTGCCAGAGGCATGGATAAATGGACTGATCGGCGGCATTCTCATTGGAATTGCCAGCTCCATCGTGCTGATTTTCAGCGGACGCATCCTGGGAATCAGCGGCGTGGTGGGCGGCATCATTAAACCGAAGCGGCATGAGTTTGGCTGGCGCTTGTCTGCCCTTTTGGGGTTATTCACGGGGGGCGCTCTCATGTACGTTAGCGATCCCACGTATTTCCAGATAGACCTGCAGCGTCCTCCCCTGATGATTGTCGCAGCTGGTTTGCTGGTGGGGTTTGGGACACGATTGGGTAATGGCTGCACCAGTGGACATGGAGTTTGCGGCCTCTCGCGTTTTTCCTTTCGCTCCCTGATCGCTACTCTGGTCTTTATGGCAGCGGGCATCATCACAGTGTTTGCCGTCGAACAATGGGGAGGTTAACCATGAAAAATCATATGATCGCAGCCTTTGTCGCTGGTGTTATCTTTGCTATCGGATTGGGCTATTCGGGTATGACACAGCCCGCCAAGGTTGTGGGATTTCTGGATCTGTTTGGGCAGTGGGATCCTTCTCTGATGTTCGTCATGATGGGGGCGATCGGTAGTCACCTCTTCGCTTATCGCCTGATTAAAAAACGCACGAGCCCTCTGTTGGGTGGATCCTTTCAGATACCATCCATGAAAAGCCTCGACGGACGCTTGATTGCCGGGGCAGCGATCTTTGGGATCGGCTGGGGATTGGGAGGGTTTTGTCCGGGACCTGCCCTGGCGTCAGCTTTTTCAGGCAGCAGCACCGTGTGGCTGTTTCTGGGAGCCATGATCCTTGGCATGATCATCTACGCCATGGTGGAGCCGACCCTGACCAAAGTTAGAAAGTAAATTTATCTTTGGGGTGGAATGGGAGCAGGGGGGACTGTTTTGGCAACAGCCCCTATGCTTTGAGTCAAAGGGTGGTTTCCGGTTTTTGAATTTCCACCTGGCAGTGGGTTTTACGCCCGGGTTGACAGGAAATGACCACGGATTTGTCCGTCGATTCGAAACGTTTGCCACCCTCACTGCGGAGGTCATCACTGAGCGCAGCCCACATGCGATCGGCATCGGTAAGCGGGCTTCCCATGGGCTCCACAAAACTTAATTCCGCACGATAGGAGTCTCGGAGTGTGCTGATCCGCGTGGGTAGATCGTCAGTCACCCCCTTGATGCGCAGGAAAATTTGGCAGGAAACTGCAAAAGCTGAGCTGCAGTCGATTGTGAGCACCTTGTCGACGGTTTCAAATTTCTTCACAATGAGATCACCGCGGGGCTCCGAGGCGGCCAGCCCACTGAGGGCATCCCACAGTTTGTAAGACTCTGGACCAGGGGTAAAACTCGCCAATATCCCGCGGTCGGTCTCGGTGCGATAGACCGTATACCGACTATCCAGGTCTGGGGTCGTCTGTAATTTTGAGGATGTGTTGGAATTGCCGCATCCAGTGGCCAATACCGTGCCCAGGATGCACGTCCAAAGAACTCTTTTCATACCGATCTCCCTCCTCATGGTTTGATATGACGCAGTGGCCTGCGTCTATCAATGCCAGTGCGAAAGACGTGCCATTCAGGTTGAAACCATTGATGGGATTGTGTTTCAGTCGGGAGTTTAGAAAGGACTGCTAAAATACCCGTTGGAGGGCGATCACCCGCCCAATCACCTCGAACGGTTCTTCAGCGGCAAAAATCGGTTTAAATCGTGGGTTTTCTGGTTTGAGGTACCACCCTTTTTTGGAGTCTCGTTCCAAGCGTTTGACGGTGGCTTCATCCCCCAGCATGGCAATCACGATGCTACCCTTGGGGGCTTCTTCTTGTTTTTTCACAATGAGCCAGTCCCCATCCAGAATGCCGGCTTCCACCATGCTTTCCCCTTCGGCTTGCAGGGCAAACAGTTGGTGCGGAAGTGGTTTGGGGGAGGGGATCAGTTCTGGAGAAATTTTCAGAGTACCCACCACATCTTCGATGGCCTCCACCGGCACACCGGCTGGGACGGATCCCAGTATGGGAATGGTCCAGGCATGATCCACCGGCTCGTAGGCGATCGCATGAGATCGAGAGGATGGGGTGTCTTTCAGGATCAGGGAACGTGCTCTTTGTTTGGGGGCTGATTTTAAAAACCCTTTGCGTCGCAGGGACGCCACCATATCCTGGGCAGAACCGATGGCGGCATAACCCATGTAATCACAGAGCTCTCGCAGGGAGGGGGCGATGCCATGCTTTTCCGTGTGCTTGCGGATGACATCCAGCGCTTTGCGTTGCCGTGCGGTGAGTTCTTCCATGCGCAATCCTCTCCCTGCAGTCCACTAACCAATGTAACTCATCGCCCGTAAACGCTCAAGCATCGGAGGGTGGGAATGATACATGGCGGAAAACAATGGGTGGCTTAGAGGCATGGCCTGATTATTCTCCCGTAACTTGAGTAAGGCATCCCCAAGGAGGCGTTTGTTAGTGGTCTGCTGGAGTGCAAAGGCATCGGCCGCAAATTCATTGCGGCGGCTGAGGTAAGAACTCAGAGGTTGAATGATGAATCCCAGGGGGGAAAACCATAGGGAAAACACCACCAATGCCCCGTAGGTACTGGCGCCCCTCATGCCAAAGGCGTGGTAAAACATGTCCAGTGGCAGACACAGACTGAGCCCCCACAGCATAAGTCCCGTCATGAAAAAGCCACGCACCAGTGACCAGCGGATGTGATGGAGTTTGAAATGTCCCAACTCGTGGGCCATTACCGCAACAATTTCGTCCGCTGACATGGACTTGACGAGGGTATCAAAGAGCACAATTTTCTTTTTGCCAAAAACCCCCGTGAAATAGGCATTGCCATGGGATGATCGTTTGGAAGCGTCCATCACGGAGATACCGTCCGCCGCAAAATCCACCCGTTTGGCCAGTTCAAAAATTTTGGTTTTGAGTTCCCCGTCTTCCAGAGGTTGAAATTTATTAAACAAGGGCGCCAGAAAGGTAGGATAAAGCCAGGCTGTTAACAGGCTGAAACCAAACATCAATCCCCAAGCCCAGAGCCACCAGGTGTCCCCCATGCGTTCCATCACCCAGAGGATAGCGCTGAGCAGGGCGCCACCCAGAACAAATCCCAGGATCAAACCCTTGACCCGGTCCACAATGAAGCCCCGCACGGTCTGACGGTTAAACCCATGTTTTTGTTCGATGCCGAAGGTATTGATCACCTCAAAGGGCAGGCTGAGCAAACTGCTGGCCAGACTCAAAATGGTAAAGAAGATTAACCCCACCACTATCGGATCAGGTGCCAGCTTCAGGGACAGGTCCTGGCTCAGGCGCTCGGCCCATCCGAAACCCCCAAGGGCGATAAAAGTCAGGGTCACCGCCGCAGAAATCCAGCCCTCCCATAGACCGAATCGATTCTTGTCGAGGGAATATTGAAGCGTTTTGCCCATATCCTCCGGTTTTATGCCCAGGATCTTTTGGGCTTCCCGCTGCCGATCTGGCGCAGCATAATAGCGTCTATTTAAAATTGATAAGAATGTTTCTATTATTTCCTGTGCGATTCTAATGACAATAAATACGACGAGAAGTATGGTCGGTGTCAGGGTCACGATGCTTTCCTTCAGGCGGTGATGGGAATTTAGCTTGGTCTGATATTCATAACCTTTTTTATCAATGGTGCCAAGAATTCTAACGGGTTAAATCTGAATTGAAATTGCCGGGGAGATGGATTAGAACGGTGGGATTCTTTTTTTGGCCAATATCTTGGATTAACAATTAGCGGGAACTGATTATGGACGCCGATACTCTCCTGAGTGTGGAGCATTTGACGACGGCCTTCCGGACCGAAGAAGGAACCATCCGCGCGGTGGATGACGTGACCTTTCGGGTGCGTAAAGGAAAAACTCTGGCGATCGTGGGAGAATCCGGCTGCGGAAAAAGCGTTACGGCGCTGTCTCTGATGCGATTGATTCCCGATTCAAACGGGCTCATCGAGAAGGGCAAAATTGTTTTAAATCAGCAGGATCTTCTGGGTCTGACCCCCGAGCAAATGCGCAAGGTTCGTGGCAATAAGATCGCCATGATCTTCCAGGAGCCCATGACCGCCCTCAATCCCGTTTATACGGTGGGAGAGCAGATTGGGGAAGTCTTTCGGATTCACCGCGGTATGTCCAAATCCCAGGCGCGGGAAGCTGCCATCGAAGCCCTCAAAAAAGTCTATATCCCTGACCCGCAAAAACGCGTGGACGAATATCCATTTCAAATGTCCGGTGGCATGCGCCAGAGGATTATGATCGCCATGGCCCTGGCCTGTGAGCCGTCCCTGCTAATCGCCGACGAACCCACAACCGCTCTCGATGTCACAATCCAGGCGCAAATTCTGAAACTGATGCGAGAATTGCAGCGGGAGCATGGCACGTCCATCGTATTCATCACCCACGACCTCGGTGTTGTGGCGGAGATGGCGGATGATGTGGTGATCATGTACGCGGGCAAGGTGGTGGAAGAAGGCACCGTGCATCAGGTTTTTGAAGACCCCCAGCACCCCTATACCCGTGGGCTGATGGCATCCATTCCAGACATGACCAGCATGAAGACAGAAAAACTCAGCACCATCGAAGGCACGGTTCCCAGTCTGCACAAGCTGCCGTCAGGGTGCCGCTTCAATACCCGTTGTCCGCTGGCGCAGGACATCTGCCGGCGCGACGTGCCGGAGCTGCGTGACATCGAGGATAATCACCTGGCAGCCTGTCATTTTGCCAAAGGAAAACAGCACTGATGGAAAACTTACTCGAAGTTAAAAACCTGAATATGCATTTCCCGATTTTGGGTGGACTTTTTAAGAAGCCAGTGGGTAATGTCTACGCGGTCAATGATGTGTCTTTCACACTACGCAAAGGGGAAACCCTGGGAGTGGTGGGTGAGTCCGGCTGCGGTAAGACCACGCTGGGTCGCACCCTGATTCGTCTGTATGAGCCCACCAGCGGATCCGTCGTGTTTCAGGGGGAAGACATTCTGAAGTCCGGCAAGGAGCATCTCAAGGAGCTGCGGCGCAATATTCAAATGGTGTTCCAGGACCCCTATGCGTCTCTGAATCCCCGGATGACCATCAAAGACATCCTGGAAGAGCCGTTTATCCTGCACAATATCGGCACCAAAGAAGAACGCCTGGCCCAGATCATCGACCTGCTAAAAACGGTGGGCTTACGTCCGGAAGATATGTTCAAGTTCCCGCACGAGTTCAGCGGCGGTCAACGGCAGCGGATCGGTATTGCGCGGGCTTTGTCCCTTAAACCGGCACTGGTGATTGCGGACGAACCGGTTTCTGCATTGGATGTGTCGATTCAATCCCAGGTGCTGAACCTGCTGATTGAGCTGCAGAAGAAGTTTGGACTGACCTATATCTTTATTTCTCACGACCTGACCGTGGTGAAATACATCTCAGACCGTGTGGCAGTTATGTATCTGGGGCGCATGGTGGAATTGGCTAACTCCAAAGATATTTATGCCACGCCCATGCATCCCTACACCAAGGCCTTGATTTCCGCCGTGCCCATTCCCAAGCCGGGCTATAAGAAAAACATGGAAGTGCTGGAAGGGGATGTCCCCAGTCCCAGCAAGCCGCCCTCCGGCTGTCCCTTCCATACCCGCTGCAAATTCGTCAAGGATGTCTGTAAAATCACGCTGCCCAAGCTGGAGACGATTCCCGGGCGGGAACATATGGTGGCCTGTCACTTTACGAAAGAGATCAATGCGAAGGAGTTGGGTCATGCACACTAGAAACAAACTTGTAAAGACGCTGGCGCTATTGCTTGGTTTTCTGACGGTAGCAATGGGCACCACCAGTTGTTTTCGTCGCTCCAATAAGCCTAAACTGAGTGCAGACGAGCTTGCGGGCAAAAAGATTGTTTATCACTTCCGGACCCAAGCTTATAAGACGCTGGATCCTCACAAGCAGTTTGATTCCGCCTCTGCCGATACCATTCAAAACGTTTATGACACCCTGCTACAATATCACTATTTAAAGCGCCCCTACCAGATGGTGCCAAATCTGCTGGCAAAGATGCCGGAAAAGCAGGAAGACGGTGTGACCTACATTTTCACTCTGAAAAAAGGCATCAAGTTTAACGACGACCCAGTGTTCACGGGGGGTAAGGGTCGCGAGCTGGTGATCGATGACGTCATCTATTCCATCAAGCGTTTTTCCGATGCCAATGTCAACGCGCTCAGCTACATCCTGATCCAAGGTTTTATCGTGGGTTTGGATGAATTTCGGGAGCAAACCCGCAAGCTGGGGGCAGGCAAATACAATTATGACACCATGAATGTGGAAGGATTGAAGAAGATCGACCAATACACCATGGCCATGAAACTGACCCGCCCCAATCCTCTGGCGCTCTTTCCTTTCGCTTCTTCGACAACATCGATCGTTTGCCGTGAAGCGGTGGAAAAATATGGGGACGAGTTTCAAAATCATCCGGTGGGTACTGGGCCCTTTTACATCAAACAGAATTCACGCCGCGGTGTGATGATTCTGGCCAAGAACCCCGATTATCACCAGACATACCCCACCGAAGGGGATCCGGGTGATGCGGAAAAAGGGTTGTTGGCAGATGCGGGAAAGAAATTGCCTTTGGTTGATGAAGTTCATATGCCGCTGATTGAAGAAGCCCAGCCAGCCATGCTGAAGTTTCGCAAGGGGCAGTTGGATCTGATTGGTTTGTCCAAAGATGACTTCAACAAAATGGCGGTCAAACATCCGGACGGATCATTTTCCCTTAAGGATGAATACGCTAAGAAATACCGGCTCACCACCGAGGTCGGTTTGGACATGACCTACATGGGCTTTAACCTGAACGACCCCATTGTTGGCGGCGAAAAAGGCCGTCCCCTGCGTCAGGCGATCGCCTATGCGCTGGATACCCAGCAGTGGATCGACCTCCTGCTCAACGGTCGGGGGGTAACGGTGAAAACCGTGGTGCCATATCCGATCGCTGGTAGCCAAAAAGATATGGGCGATGATTTCACGTTCTATACCCCCAATCAGGAGATGGCCCGCAAGAAGCTGGCGGAAGCTGGTTACCCCGATGGCAAAGGTCTTCCCGAACTGACCGTCATGCAGCGATCCACCAGCAAGGACGCGCGGCAGCAGTTTGAATTTATTCGCAATGAGCTGGCTCAGGTGGGAATTAAAGTTAAAGCTGAATTCTTGACCTTTTCTGCGTACCTGAAAAAAGTGGAGTCCGGTAATTTTCAATTGACGGATTCAGGTTGGTCTGCGGATTTTCCGGATGCGGAGAACTTCTATCAGCTCCTCTACGGTCCTAACAAGACCCCGGGTCCCAACCTGTCGAACTTTGCCAATGCCGAGTACGATAAACTCTATGAAGAAACACGCTTTATGGAAAACGGTCCGGAGCGCTTTAAAATTTTCCGTCGCATGGCGGAGATCGTGCGGGATGAATTGCCCATTATTCCGCGGTTTACCCGGATCGCCTTTGGTCTCTACCAACCCTGGGTGAATAATTACAAACGCAACATGATGGCCGATTCTCCGTACATGTACTATTCCGTTGATCCCAAAAAGAAGATGCAAGAGGTGGCTCACTGATGTTGACCTATATTATTCGCCGTTTGCTTGGCATGATCCCCATCATCTTTGGGGTGGCTCTGACCGTGTTCATATTGTTTTCCGTGGTGGGTGAGGACCCCGTGCGGATGGCGTTGGGTAACCATGCGACACCGCAAGCCATTGCGGATCTAAGGGCTAAGTGGGGATTGGATCAGCCCCTGATCATGCAGTTCCTGCACTTTTTAAAGCAAATCGTCACGTTTGATTACGGTGTTTCCTTCAATACCGGCGATAGTTTGGGTACCATGTTCAAGCATGGGGCTGCGGTTTCCCTGTCTCTGACAGTCTTTCCGTTTGTTGCTGGTACCCTCACCAATATCGCCATCGCCATTCTGGTGGCCTACTACCGCGGCGGCATTTTGGATAAGTTGTCCACGGCGATGTTTGTGGCGGGTATGAGTATCTCCTACATGGTATACATCATCGCCTTCCAGTACCTCCTGGCCTTCCAGTTTGATATGTTTCCCATCAGCGGTTATGTAGATGGCTGGGACGGGGTTGAGTTTCTGGTGCTGCCCTGGATCATCATCATGGTGGTGGGTGCCGGTCCGGATATCCGGATGTTCCGCACGGTATTTCTCGATGAAACAAAGCATGATTACGTACGAACCGCCTTTGCCAAAGGGGCAACGGAGCGGGCTGTGATGTTCAAGCACATCATGAAAAACGCCATGATCCCTATTTTAACCTACA
>JAKQGS010000356.1 GCA_029556045.1 Pseudomonadota bacterium
TTTTTCCAGTTCGGCGCGGATTTTTTTGACCTCTTCCATCCGCAGTTCATCTTCCGCCTCGCGGATCATCTGGTTGAAAGAACCGCGGAAATCCTCGCTGTGGCGGCGCATCTGCACATAGGCCTTGCCCAGCTTGCGCATGATATCCGGTAATTTGTCCGGACCATAAAACATGAGGATCGCGACAGCGATCAGTATCAATTCCATGGTGCCGATTCCAAACATAACGCGGAGCCCTCGGTTTTTCGTGCGGTGAAAGAATCAATCCCAAAGAGTTTTTTTGCGAATCAGATAGAGACCGTCGGAAATATGTAACATCATCGCATCGACCCGTTCATCGTTTTGCACGCGTTCGTTGAAGGAGCGGATAGCCCGCGTATCGTCAGTCTGAACGTCCCGCGCCACAACCCGTCCGCCCCAGAGTACATTGTCCACGATCAGGACACCGCCGGGCTTAAGAAGACGCAGAGTGGATTCATAGTATTTTTCATAATTGGATTTATCGGCGTCAATAAACGCGAAGTCAAAGGAGTCGGCTCCAAATTCCTGCTGTAACTTCTGCAGACTGGTCACGGCATCTCCGAGTCGCACCTCAACTTTGCCGGCGAGGCCGGCTTCTTTAAAATATCCTTCCGCCAGCTTCGACGTCTCGGGTTCAATATCGAGTGTGTAAAGTTTCCCATCTCGCGGCAGAGCAGAGGCTACTGCGATCGCACTGTAACCGGTAAAGCAGCCGACTTCCAGGCAGCGACGAGCCTGGGTGGTTTTTGCGAGCCAGTGCATGAACGCCCCCTGGTCACGGCTGATCTGCATGCCGCGGTCGGTGCGGCGGGAGGTCTCGTCCGCCACCTTGGTCAGGATCGGATGGGGCAGGGGGCTATGCTCCATGGTGTATTGCCAAAGGGACGGGTACATGGGGATTGTTTTCATATCGATGTTCCTTTCAGGTCATTTTCAGCGTTTGCTGGCCACCAGTTGCAGCAGCTGCTTATGGGGTTGCGCAAACTTTGCTAACCCCTCCGTCATCAGAGTTTCTTCCAGTCGCGCCCAGTCAACGCGGTGCATGATCTCGTCCACAATCGCCGGCGATGGCAGGCAATCGATGGTACGGTGAAACGTCAATCCGCTTTGAGCCACCGCTGCATTGGTTTCCGGTGGGTTGGTCTGGATATCGCTTCCTGCCAGGGCTGCCACATATTTCCAGGGTTTTTCACCGGATTTCTTGACGCCGGTGCTGGCAAAAATGATTTCCTGCTGCAGGGGAGTGGGATGGTGATGCCAGTACTTCTGGTTGGCCTGCCACACCTGCTGAGCGTTCACGATACCCACCAAACCCTGTGCCGCGGCGGAGAGATTGGTTTCATGAGTTTCCGTATAAACATCCAGACGGGAAATGAAAATACTATAAACCGTCTTGCAGTCCTGCAGGGATCCCCGTCGCTGCATGCCGCGGGTGACCGCATCACGGGCGGCCTCATACTGACGCAGGGTGAAAATCAGGGTGACGTTGACATTGATGCCGGATGCCACCAGATCTTCCAGCGCCCCAATTCCCCCTGTCGTGGCAGGCACTTTGATCAGGCGATTTGGGTGGCCCTTTCCCCATTTTTGTCCGAGGCGCACATATTCCCGGGCTTTTTCGTCGATGGTGAGTCGGCACTCATGGTCTTCCAGCAGGGGATCCACTTCAAAACTAACGTAGCCGTCGTTGCCCTTTGATTGTGCAAAAACTGGGACCAGCTGCTTTTCCGCCTCTGTCACAAGCCAATCGGTAATGGCCCAGGTGGTTTCTTCGGGAGAGAGACCTTGGGAAAGATAGCGCCGCAGCTGGCTGTCGAAGCGGCCGCTTTTCAGCAGCTCCGCTACAATAATGGGATTGGAGGTGGCACCGGTAGCGCCGGCCGCCAGATTTTGTTGCAGCAACTGCGGATCGATGGAGTCCAGCCACAGTTTTGTGCCACAGCTGACCAGGGAGTTTAATGCACTCATTTTGATAACCTTTTTACCTCAAATACCACCCAGTATAGCATAGATTTTGCTGCAAATGGCCGATCTCTGCGTTATTTCGTCAGAAAAAAATGCTCATGTATGCTGAATACACTGCGCATTTTTTTTTCCTCCTCATGCCTTGACCTCGACCATTTGCAGCAAAATCTAGCATAGTGCTGTATAAGGCCGATCTCTGCGATATTTCGTCAGAAAAAATGCTCATATATGGTGAATTAACCGGAAACTGACGCAAATCTTGCCAACCATTGTTTAGTTCTTGAGCAGGGGTCTGGTGCTTTCGTCACATCCGACACCACCGCAATGCCGTCAGCTCCCGCCGCCAGAGCTGCATCCGCATGCTCCAGTGTCAGGCCACCGATGGCCACCATCGGGATCCGAAACAGGTGCTTCCACTCCCGGATCCTCTCGATCCCCTGGGGACCAAAGGCCATGGATTTGCATGTGGTGTGAAAAATCGGGCCGAGAGCGATATAGGAAGGCTGTAGGGTGGCGGCACGACAGGCCTCCGCATAGCTGTGGGTGCTGAGACCTAATCGCAGTCCGGCTTTTTGAATGCGGGACAGATCCGCGGTGTCCAGATCCTCCTGTCCGAGGTGGACCCCATAGGCCCCTTCTTCGATGGCCAGCTGCCAGTGATCGTTGATAAAGACCCGGGCGTCGTGCTGTCGTCCCAGTGCGACGGTCTGACGAACGGCGGTGCGGAGATCATCCGACGCCGCATCTTTGATGCGCAGCTGAATGGTGGTCACGCCGAGGGGCAGCAGGGTTTGCAGCCAGTCGATGGAATCAACCACTGGATAGAATCCCAATGGCCGGGGGCCGGTGGTGGGAAATTGGCGCAAAGGAGCAGCCACGGCTTCCCGACGCCATTGGGGCATGCATTCGCTGTGAGGTGGCCAGGGGCGACGCCTGAGGGAACGATGCTGGGCGCCGGTATCATAGGACGCCGCAATGGCCTGTGTGATAAAAGAGCGGGCTGCCACCACCGCATCCGGCATTGATTGCCCGCGAGCCATGGCGCTGGCGATAGCGGCGGAAAGGGTACATCCGGTACCGCGGCAGGAAAACGGATAACGGGGGCCGGTAAGCCAAAAAGAAGCTTGTTGGTCCCGATAGTAGTCCCGCACTTGGTTATCCCCAGCATGACCACCTTTGACCAGAATCGCCGGCAGTCCCTGGGCGATTAGACGCCCCGCCAGGGACTCAATGTCCTGGGAGTTGGTGGGCAGAGGACTTTCCGTCAACGCTGCCAATTCCGGCAAGTTCGGGGTTAACAGGGTGGTTACAGGGAGAAGGTGGCGGCGCCAGGCTTCACCCCAGGACGGGAGTTTCGCCACAACTTTGGATGATGAATCCGCACATTGAAAAAAAGACAAACCCGAGGAAGACGCCATAACAGGGTCACAGATATAGGGCTGCTGGAGACGATCCAGATATTCCCGCACCACCAGCATATGGTCCGGACTTGGCAGGAGCCCACTTTTAACGATGCGTGGAGCCAGGTCCCGACTGATGGCATTGACCTGATCCCGCAACACCTCTGGGGAGACGGGGTGCAGAGCATCGCTTTGATCCGTGCTTTGGGCGGTGACCGCCGTCACCACCGCCTGACCTTCAACTCCCAGTATTGTCATGGTTTTCAGATCCGCCTGGATTCCCGCGTGACCGCTGGGATCCGAGCCGGCAATGGTCAATACGGCAGGTGGTTGGGGGAGATCTCGATACATCCGCAATGATCCTATTCCAAACTCGAACGATTTATTGATGCCAAAACGGCAGATCGATGGACGGCGACGACGCCTCCGCCTTGTCCCGTGGCCTGATAAAACCAGCCTCATAGCCCAGGCGTCCCGCCGACACGGCATGACGAAAGGCATGTCCCATCGCAACGGGATCATCCGCCAGTGCAATGGCGGTATTCACCAGCACAGCATCATATCCCAGTTCCATCGCTTCCGTGGCATGTGAGGGGCGACCGATGCCG
>JAKQGS010000502.1 GCA_029556045.1 Pseudomonadota bacterium
CATCCAATTCCTGCTCCAGCATGGCGGCGGAGCCAGCTGCCAGCTGAGCACGAAAATCCTCATCCACCGGAAACTGCTGCCAGTATTGCTCCGTCAGGGAAAGTGTGGCTGCCGTGAGTTTCATATTGGTGAACTCTTCCAGGAGATCCACAAATTCATCCTTGGAGGTTGGTGGATGGTCGGGAATCATCTGCTGCAGAAAGGTTTGAAAGGCCTCCATATCTTCAGGCGAAGGCGGCAGGGCGGATTCCCCCTGGTAGGCGGTATCGTCCAGGCCGATGTATCGTCGCACAGTTGGTCCCATTGGGTAATGATTCCAGGATGATGCGGTAATCGATGTCATGGTGTCTCCCACGCGGTTGGCTAGACCAGTGATTTAACGTCCCCTCGGCAAATAGTCCACTATTATCCATGTCGACATTATCTGGCTGGCCTACGTTCAAATCGGCGGGGATGGGGGAATAGTATGGCATAACCATGATGGCAGCGATTGACCATGGCCGCAGTGGATTTGCCACGCTTTTTTGTGTTTTCGACGCCGGACCTGTGGTTACTTATTTTCGAGTCCCAACGATTGCACCCGGATATGAAGATCCCGCAGCTGCTCGGGTGTCACCGGACTGGGTGACTCCGTCATAAGGCAGGTGCCTTTGTTGGTTTTCGGAAACGCAATGACGTCCTTCAGATTGTCCTCGCCGCTCAGGATCATGACCAGGCGATCGAGGCCGTAGGCCATGCCGCCATGTGGTGGCGCGCCAAATTGCAGAGCCTCCAGGAGAAATCCAAATTTCGCTTTGGCTTCCTCTTCACTGAGGCCGATGACTTTGAAAAGACGGGACTGCAATTCAGGATTATGGATCCGAATGGAACCACCCGCAACCTCATTGCCGTTCAACACCAGGTCGTAGGCCGAGGCGCGAATATTTTCCGGATCCGACTCCAGCCGATCAGCGTCCTGAGGCAGGGGAGAGGTGAACGGATGGTGGCAGGCATTCAGTCGCCCAGTATCAGGATCCCGCTCCAGCAGGGGAAAGTCTGTCACCCATAGGAAGGCTAATTCTTCCCGATTATAAAGATTAAGCCGGGCTCCCAAATGATTGCGCAGGGCGGAGAGCGAGGCCTTCACCACCCGGTGGTTGTCTGCGACGAAGAGCAAAAGATCTCCCGCCTTGGCCCCGCACTTTTGATTCAGATGATCCACCTGCTCACCGGTGAAAAACTTGGCGATGGGCGATTGCCAGCTTTCCGTCCCATGGCCGGCCTGAACTTTGGCCCAGGCCAGACCCTTGGCACCGTAAGGGCTGATCATTGCCTGCAGCTCGTCGATGACCTTGCGGCTGAATTCTTCCGCAACACCTTTAACGCATAGAGCGTTGACGATGCCGCCAGTGCTCACGGCATTGGCGAAGACCTGAAAGCCGGAATTCTGCACGTCCTCTGTCAGGTTGATCAACTTGAGGCCAAAGCGGATGTCCGGCTTGTCGCACCCGTAGTGTTCCATCACGTAATCAAAAGTCATGCGGGGAAAGGCCGGTGTGGGCGGTGTCCAATTTTTCGTTTTCTTGAGGGCCTTGGTGATAATCCGTTCAAAGGTGGACATCACCATTTCCTGATCGCAAAAGGACATCTCGCAGTCGATTTGGGTGAATTCCGGCTGGCGGTCGGCCCGGAGATCTTCGTCACGGAAGCATTTGACCACCTGGTAGTAACGCTCCATGCCCGAGATCATCAGCACCTGCTTGAAGAGTTGCGGGCTCTGGGGCAAGGCATAGAATTGCCCCGCATGGATGCGGCTGGGCACCAGAAATTCCCGAGCACCCTCGGGGGTGGACTTATAGAGGAACGGGGTTTCGATATCGAGAAATCCTTCGTCCTCCAGCGCTTCACGCATGGCCCGCACAAATTTGATCCGGGTCATCAGATTGGTGCGCAGCTTGGGGCGGCGGAGGTCGATGTAGCGGTATTTGAGCCGCAGCGATTCGCCAATCTCGGTGTCGGAGATCTGAAAGGGAAGGGGTAGGCAGCGGTTCAAAATTTCCGCTTCAGTGACCACCACCTCAATTTCGCCGGTGGGGAGCTTGCTGTTCACCATGCCGGAGGGGCGGCGACGCACCAGTCCTTTGATGGCCAGGACAAACTCGTTGCGGAGTTCGGAGCCGGCCTCCATGGGGGCATTGGACTGCTGAGGGTCAAAGACCACCTGGGTGATCCCGTTTCGGTCCCGCAAATCCACGAAAATCAAATTGCCATGATCCCGCCGGGTATTGACCCAGCCCATCAAGACGACGGGCTGTCCCTCATGGGATGCATTTAACTCATTGAGATGATGGGATTTTTTCCATAGGATCGGGATCATAGGACGGCTCATGGTTGTGGTCTTTCCTGACACATAACAAACGGTTAATGATTGGGAAACCCTCGCGAATGGCGAATGGGGGATCATCGGAAAAGGGTAACACCGGTGGTTTTTCTAGACCAGATGTTTGTCGGAAAAAAGGTTTGAGGGTAGCGATATGGGGACTTGCCACTACCCGGAAGCGGTGTTAATTTAACCCCCGCATTTTGCACGGATAATGGATTGTAATTCCTAATTAAATCGGATCATTCAAGGCTTAAAATTGAAATGATCGGTGCCTGGAGTGTCTTCACTGATGTCTGAATTGCCGCAACCATCGCCTGCTCAAGACCGTTACAGCCAAACTATTCTCGCGGACGTTAAGTCCGAGATGCCGGATGTGAAAATAGAATATGTTCCATCGAGCCGCCATATGGACGAGGATTGCATCATCGTGCCGGCCGATCAGGTGCGGGTGATTTCGCAGAAGCTAAGCCGTCATTTCCCGTTTTTAATGGACGTTTGTGGCGTGGATTACCCGGAGCGGGATAAGCGATTTGACGTGGTCTACCACTTTGCCGATCCGGCGAATAACCGTCGGCTCCGCATGAAGGCGCGGGTTGGGGAAAACGAGGGTCTGCCCTCCGTAACCCCTGTTTATAAGAGCGCTGACTGGTTTGAGCGGGAAGCCTTCGATATGTTTGGCATCCGTTTTGAGGGGCATCACAACCTGCGTCGTATTCTCTGCCATGAGGATTTTCAGGGTTACCCCTTGCGCAAGGACTATCCGGCTGAAAAAAACCAGGCCCTCACCACGCCTTTGGCGCATGCCTTTGAGGCGGATCGCGCCCGCATGATGGCGGAAGAAGAGGACTATCTTTCGGATAAGGTCTGGATCAATATTGGTCCGGCCCACCCCGCCACCCACGGAACTCTGCGCCTGATGGCGGTATTGTCTGGTGAAACCGTGGAAAAGGTGGACCTTGAAATCGGCTACCTGCACCGCTGTTTTGAAAAAATGTGCGAGAACCACAACTACAACCAAATCATCCCCTATACGGATCGTTTGAATTATTGTTCCGCGCCTTTGAATAACAACGCCTGGTGCCGCGCCATTGAAAAAATGCTGGGCATCCAGGTGCCGGAACGGGTGAAAGTGATCCGGGTGATTCTGGATGAATTCTCCCGAATTATGGACCACTTTGTTTGCAACAGCGTGCAAGGGGTTGACTTGGGCGCTTTGACCAACCTGTGGCTGGGATTTACGGCTCGGGAAGCGGTGTACGACCTGCTGGAAAAATTGTCCGGTGCACGCCTGACGGTGTCTATTTCCCGGATCGGTGGCCTGGGATTTGACTTACCCAAAGGCTGGGTACAGCACGCAAAAGAAACTCTGAAAACCATTCGGCGATCACACTATGATTTGGATTCGCTGCTGACCAAAAACCGCATTTTCGTCAACAGGGTTTACAACGTCGGCAAGATCTCCGCAGCGGATGCTATCAACTGGGGTTTTGCAGGGCCCTGCCTGCGGGCCAGCGGTGTGCCAAGGGATCTGCGGGTGGATGCACCCTATGACATTTACGATCAATTGAAATTTGACATTCCAGTCGGACATCGTGGTGACACTTACGATCGTTATATGGTGCGCATGGCGGAAATCCTGGAATCGGTGCGCATCATCGAACAATGCCTGGACAATATCCCGGAAGGGCCGGTTGCAGTGGACGATCCCCGGGTCTCCCTGCCTGCCAAGCACAACGTCTATGGCAATATCGAAGGCCTGATGAACCAGTTCATGCTGGTGATTCATGGTGTTGAAGTGCCGGCGGGAGAAATATATTCAGCGTCAGAAGGGGCCAACGGTGAGCTGGGCTTTTATGTGGTGAGTGATGGCAGTGGTATTCCCTATCGTGTTAAATGCCGGCCCCCTTGTTTTGCGATATTCCAGGCTTTCCCCGAGATGGTGAAGGGCGGGATGATTGCGGATGCGGTGGCAACCCTGAGCAGCATCAACATCATTGCCGGCGAATTGGATCGATAGAGACAAAATATCCTCACTGCCAGGTGGCAGCGGATATTAATTTTGAGATCGGAGCGAGATGAGTATGAGCATTTTTTCGGAAACGATCCGTCAAAAGATCGCCCAGCATATCGATCGTTATGAATCCAGGCGATCCGCAATCCTCCCTGTTCTGCATATCATCCAGGACGAGGATGGCTGGGTTAAGGATGAGCATATCGAAGGACTGGAAAAAGAATACGGCCTCGCGGCGGTGGATGTGCGCGAAGTGCTGACGTTCTATTCCATGTATCGCACGGAAAAACCCGCCAAGTTCCAGGTTTACTTTTGCGACAATATGGTTTGCACCATCATGGGGGCTAATGCCACCATGGACAAAATCAAAAAACGCATTGCCGCTTTTGAGGCCAAAGGCGGGGAGTCTCCTCTCAGCTTGCAGGGTGTTCCTTGTTTGGGAGTCTGCGACGGAGCTCCGGCTATGCTGGTCAACAAAGAACGTCATCTGCGGGTGACCCCTGAGACCGTCGACAAGATTCTGGATCAATATGCCCCTCTCCATTAATTCTTCACTGTAGGATTTGCGACATAATGGGCAATACAACGGATATCGTTAAAATTCTCACGGCGTTTGAAGGCATTCCCAACAGCCGTTCCCTGAAAACATACGTGGAGCATGGCGGTTACACCGCAGTTAAAAAAGCCCTCGCCATGAAACCGGACGAGCTGATTGAACTGGTCAAAGCGTCCGGATTGCGGGGACGGGGAGGCGCTGGCTTTCCCACCGGTATGAAGTGGAGTTTTGTACCAAAGGGCGATGGACCAAAGTATCTCCTGTGCAACAACGACGAAGGGGAACCCGGCACCTTCAAAGATCGTTATATTGCTGAATTGAGCCCCCATATGCTGGTGGAAGGCATGATCATTGCCGCCTACGCCATCAATGCCAACAAAGGCTATATTTACACCCGTTATGAGTTCTTTGATGAAATCCACTGGCTGGAAACCGCCATTAAGGAAGCCTATGAAGCGGGCTTTCTCGGAAAAAACCTCTTTGGCAGCGGGTTTACGTTTGACCTCGATCACTACCAGGGAGCTGGTGCTTATATCTGCGGTGAAGAGACCGGTCTGATTTCGTCGCTGGAAGGGAAAAAAGGCCAGCCAAAACTGAAGCCGCCCTTTCCCGCCATCTCTGGCTATATGGGCCGGCCGACGATTGTGAACAATACGGAAACTCTGGCAGCGGTCCCCTGGATCGTTAACAACGGGCCAGCCGCCTATCGGGCGATCGGCACGGAAAAAAGCCCCGGTACCAAACTGTTTTGTATTTCCGGACCAGTGGTACGCCCCGGCGTATACGAGGTGCCACTGGGATACTCCTTTGAAAAGTTCATCTTTGAAGACGTGGGTGGTCTTCTGCCCGGCAAGGAGATGAAGGGCTGTATTCCGGGAGGGGCGTCAGCCCCCATTCTGTTGCCAGAGGAACTGAAAGGTCTCACCATGGATTACGAAGCCATTGCCGCCAAGGGCAGCATGCTTGGGTCCGGGGCGGTGATGATTGTGCCGAAGGATCAATCGATGGTGGAACTTCTGCGGGTGGTGCTGGACTTTTTTGCCCATGAAAGCTGTGGGCAGTGCACCCCTTGCCGTGAAGGCACCGGGTGGCTTGCCAATATCATGAAGGGCATCGAAAACCGCCAGGCCAAAGCCGCGGATGTTGAGCGTATGTACACCATCGCCAACTCGATGGCGGGGCGAACCATTTGCGCCCTGTCCGATGCGGCGGCGATGCCCACCAAGGCGATCGTGCAAAAATTTGGGGATGAATTGCGTGCCCACCTGGCCCAACGGTCTTAGAGCATAAGAGGCAAAGGTTAAGACATATGAGCGAACCGACAAATACGATTAAGATGAAGTTGAATGGCCGCGAAGTCACCGCCACCAAAGGCATGACGGTGATGGAAGTGGCGCAACGCGAAAAAGTGAAAATACCCCACTTCTGCTGGCATCCCGGCCTGAAAGTGGCTGGGGTCTGTCGCTTCTGTATGGTGGAAGTGGTGGGGCGTCCCAAATTGGAGATCGCCTGCAACCTGCCCGTGGCGGAAGGTATGGAGATCAACACCGAATCCGAGAAGTCTAAAGATGCCCACAAATGGGCTCTTGAGTTCCATCTGGTCAACCATCCCCTGGATTGCCCCATCTGTGATCAGGCGGGGGAGTGTGGCCTGCAGGACTATTATATGGAAGTGGGGCAATACCAGAGCCAGATGACCAGACCCAAGGTGCTGAAGCCCAAAGCCCTGGAAGTGGGCGGTGACCTGGTGTTGGATACCGAGCGCTGCATCCTGTGCTCTCGCTGCGTGCGGTTTGAAGATGAGGTCACCAAAACCGGGGCCCTGGGAATTTTTGACCGCGGTGATCGTGCCATCATCGGCACCTATCCCGGGCGCAAATTGGAACACAATTACACCGGTAACCTCGTGGACGTCTGTCCTGTTGGGGCCTTTACTCAGAAAAGTTTCCGTTTCAAACAACGGGTGTGGTTCCTCAAAGACAAAAAAGCCACCTGTCCCGGTTGTTCAACCGGTTGCAGTGTGCGGGTTTATGCCAAACCGGAATCCCGTAAGTTCTTCCGCCTGAAACCCGAGTACTCGGAAGTCAATAAATACTGGATGTGCGACACCGGTCGGCAGTCATACGACCACCTCAACAAAGAAAACCGTCTCCTCTATGCCCGGGCTGATGGGCACGATGTGACCTTCGAGGATGGTCTGGGAGTCCTGGGGCAGAAACTGTCCACCACTCCCGTCACCGATATGGCTCTGCTGGTTTCCGCACAATATACCAACGAAGAGTACGAAGATCTGTTTAGCTTCTTTGTGCGTCAACTGGGTGTGCAACGGGTCTACCAATGGCGCGAGCCATCGGAAAAGCGCGAGGCGTTTGATGGCATTCTGCAGCGGGGCGATCGCAACGCCAACACCTTCGGATTAGTGGAATCCCTGAAGAAGTTTGGCTTCAAAGGCGACGTGAAAAATGAATTCGACGACCTCATGACCGCTAAACCCAAAGTCGTCATCGCCCTGGCGCCGGAACTGTCGGCAACGTTCCCGAATCTGCCGCAGCAGATGCAGTCTCTGGCGACCCTGCCATTTGTTTCCCTGTGGACCGTGGAGGGTCATTCCCAGCGCTTTAACTTTGCTCATGCGCTTCCCATGAAAGGTTTTGCGGAAAAACCGGGAACCTTTAAAAACTTTGAGGGTCGCATCGGTCAATTGGAAGCCGTTTTCCCTGCCGGAGCGGAACACGCCCGCTCCGTCTCCGAGACGGTTGCACTATTGGCCAAGGGAATGGGAAAATAATCATCAGGATGGATTGTCCAGATGCTGCGATGGGCATCTGGTGTCGCGAAAGGAAGATGGTCAAATATGGGTGTTAAAAAAGTTGAACTGCCGCCGTTGGATACCAATGTTGCACAAGCCGCCTGGGGGTATTTTTCCTCCATCATGGCCGGTATGAATCATACGATTAAAATCATGTACCGTCGCCTCTCCGGCATCGATAAGCCCGTCACCATCGAATGGCCGGAAGCCCCGGTCACCTACGGGGATCGCTTTAAAGGAAAACACTTTTTAACCCGCCGCGATGACGGTCAGGTCCGCTGCACCGCCTGCTTTCTCTGCGCCACCAATTGTCCGGCCCAATGCATTCACATCGAAGCGGGTCAGCATCCCGATAACGAAATCGAAAAGTATCCGGTGCGTTTTGAAATCGATATCCTTCGCTGCGTTTTCTGTGGTTTTTGCGAAGAAGCCTGCCCGGTTGACGCCATTCGCCTCGGTCCGGAATACCTGATGGTGGGGAACGCGGAAGAAAAATGGATTTACACCAAAGATTATCTTACCGCGCGGCCGGAATTGAACACCGGCATCACCAGTATTAAAGAAGAGAATACCAAACACGTCACCATTCACTCCGTGCCGGATAGCCATAATTATATGGCGGATGCGCCCCATGGGGGGCAGCACCATCACCCACATCTTTAAAAAATTTTTTGTAGCTCCTGCCGCACCGTCTCCGGGTGCCAGGTTAGGCTTTGCTCCAGGATAAAAGCGGGCACCCCCAAGTCATGAAAAATTTCAGGGTCGCGCCAGTAGTCTTTGGCGGTGGTGATCACCGCATCGGGGCGGGTGCTCTCCAACATGGTCAGGATCTCGCCCCGTTGAAAACGATGATGATCCGCTTTGACGATCGTTCCTGCGACTTCCGCCAACACCTCAGCCGCTTCGGTCACCCGCTGTGGACGGGCGATGGCGGTGACCACAATGGCGCGGCGCGGCATATGGGTGATGACCTCCTGCAGGGGGTGCAGCGTGTCGTTGTGGAACAGAATGGGTATCAGCACCTTACCAAAAGTTTCCAGTAGCTGCCGATCCCGCGGGGCCAGATGCTTGCGGGGATGGGAGGTGGTGAGGGCGATCGCGTGACAGCGCTTGAGGTTGCCGATGGGTTCCCGCAGAATCCCCCAAGGTAACAAACGATGATTACCAAAGGCCTGATCCCCGTTGATAAG
>JAKQGS010000388.1 GCA_029556045.1 Pseudomonadota bacterium
AACTGGTAATCATCGGTTGCCAGCATGGAGAGCACTCCGGCATCCACGTCGCGGATGCGAACCAGCGCCTGAGTTGCGTTCATCACTTTTTGCAGCAGATCCATTTATGCTTTCACTTTCTGCTGGATGGTCAGTGTGTAACCCAGTGCATCCAGCACCTTAACCAGCACATCCAGTCGAATGGTCGCTTTGCCACCCTCTATGCGCGTCACGGAGGGGAGTGAAACCCCTGCAACATTCGCCAACTCCATTTGGCTGATTCCATGTTGCTTGCGTAGGTCGCGAACGACTTTGGATATGGAATGGTTAGTGGAAGGGGGCATTCGATCCTCCATTTGAATCAGATCAGATTACTCTGGAGAGAGATGGTGCTAGTTTAACCGAATAATAATCTGATATGATCATTTTACTTTGAATTTCTAAAAATTAGAACGCTAAATAATCATATCTGATTATATTTTTGAATAAAATCTCAAATTATGATCAGATCTGATTATTTATGAAAAAAAAGTTAGTTTCTGCGGTAGGTTATCTTCGGTAAGATGATGATCGATTTAAAGAACCCTAAACCGAAGTAAAAAAGCCACCCATAAGGGGTGGCTTCGAATCGCTTGAGGATCGCGTCTCACTCCGCAACGGGGGTGCAGATAACTTGACGAAGACCGTTGGTGTCATAGCTGTCAAACAGGTTGATGTCGATATTGCCAACCAGTTTACCATCAGCGTCCGGGGCAACATGAAACATGGCATAGCCACTACGGCCATGGTCGATGACCGCAATCATGGTGTTGCCATATTTTACGAGTGAATAGTCACCACGGTCGGCAGCGGCGATCACGGACTGTCCACGGCCAAATTGATCCGCAATCAAGCGGAGTTCCATCGTTCCCTCTTCTTCATCGTAATTTTGTACGACCAAAAGGTTGACCGACCGATTCAAAAGGCAAGAAGCCAGTTTGGTCTCAACGGCCATGGCACTGCCGCTCATCATGAATCCAGCTAACAAAAGTGATGCAAATTTCATAAGTTGTCCTTCCAGTTTGTGTCTTTATTCCCCAAATCGCGGGGATTTTCCTTTAACTGCACGCTGTCTAGCGCATTCATATGCCCCCTGTAAAGGCTTGGCCAGCCAGTTAGTAATATTGCTTCTTGAAATTCCTGCTTCGCTTGAAATGTCAGTGAGGGGCTGGCGCAAGGGGGATGTTTATGCGGTTTTCCAGCATTCCCGTATTGAAATACTGCACCCGGGATTCCAGAAACTCCTTCAACTCCATCTGCCGCTGCGGGCTGACACTGGTGGGGTGTTCCACTCCACCGGTTCGCCAATCAAAAAACACCGGGTGGTCGGCATCGGTGTACCGCATCGCGGTATCGTCTGCCACCAGCCAATATTGGCCACCCTCATGAAATACGATGGGAACCTTCAGCGGGGTCTTTTCTTCCGTAACGAGACTATGGCCAAAGCGGGCCATGGGGGATGTGGTTGTAAGACCCACGAGGTTGAGGACGGTGGGCATGATATCGGCCTGTTCCACCAGCGATGTTGGGGGAACCAGTCCCAAGTCCGATTGTGAGGGATGGTAGAACAGCAGGGGCACGCGGTAGCGGCCGATGTTGCTCTCAAATAGGGGGGTTTCCGACTTAGAGGTGTGATCCGCGGTAATGATGAACAGGGTGTTGTTAAACCAGGGTTTGGTGGCTGCCATTTCAAAAAAGCGGCGCAGGGCATAATCCGCGTAGCCGAGGCTCTCGTGGATCTCCAGCTTGCCCTTGGGAAAACGACCCTTGAACTCGGGCGGAATCGCATAGGGATGATGGGAACTGAGGGAGAAGACGGTGGCCATGAACGGTCCCGGAATCTCATCCAGTTTGTGCGCCACGTACTGAAAAAACGGCTCATCAAAGATTCCCCACTTGCCATCGAAATGGCCGGAGTGGGGATATTCGTTTAAGCCCACATAGTGCTGCACTCCCAGCATTTTGGCCATCACATCAAAAAACATGGTGCCGTTCTGACCTCCATGAAAAAACCAGGTGGTATAGCCGTTTTGTGCCAGGATGGATGGGAGTCCCACCACCTGATTGCTCTGGTAGGGGGAGGTGATGAGGGGATCCTCCATCAGATTGGGCAATCCCGCGAGGATGGACGGGAGTGCATCGATGGAGCGACGACCATTGGCAAAATGCAGGGGGTAGAAGACGCTTTTGTCAGCAAGCTCGTTGAGAAAGGGCGTATAGTTGGTGGTGCCCTCATGCCGCCCCATGTATTCAAAATTAAAACTCTCCATGATGATCAACACGATGTTGGGCTTTTGGTCCCCCAGCGGGGCATGGTCGGAAAATTTCTGCTCCCGTAACACCCGCGTGACCACGTCATCCCATTGGGGAAAAAAAGACACCGGTTGCAGGTGGTTTTGTTTACCTGATCGCAGCAGGGTGAAAGCACTGTTAAGGGTCAACTGTGCCAGATTGGGATCGGTGGTGTATTCCATCGCGTGCGCGATATGCAGAGGTTTGGTCTGCAGTCCGCCGCGGGCTCCCAGGCCCCAGAGAGCGACGAACAGGGTAACTTTGAGGGCATGGATGAACCGGGGCCTCCTCTGCGGCCTGGCATTGACTGGACGAGTGAGATGGATTTGCCAGCGCCAGAGGGCGGCAAAAATGACCAGAGCCAAAACCGGGTAATACCAGTAGTAGAGGGTGATCTGCCCCGCCTGCTCCCGCATATCCTTGATGATCCCCAGGGAGCCCATGGTCAGACGTTTGCCGGTGAAGTGAAAGTATTCGGTGTCGCCGATACAGACAAAAATAAAAAAGGCGTTGCTGGCCGCAAACCACAGATTGAGAAGTCGATGCGGTAGCCCGGGGCGACGGGTCTGCGGGATCAGGCGCAGTAAGAGATAAGGCGTATTGATATAGAGCAGGGTGGCTATGTCAAATCGCAGGCCATGCCAAAAGGCGATCATGGTGTCGAGAGAGGAGGTCGCAGTGAAAAGATTGCGATGACTCAGGAAAAAAAAGAGACGGCACCCTTCATAGATAATCAATAGGGCGGCCAGGGCTGCCAGGATGGGGCGTATCAATCGAGTAGCCATTTCATTTCCCCATCTGCGTTGATTGATTGTAACTGCCTATAATCATTAACTTCTACCATAAAGAGTCAAAGCCCTCAATATTTTTAATGAATTTCCGAAGAGGAGAAGGAAGACGCCTGTTGATGGGAGAGGTTACCATGACGGATATTAAAAACTTGGCGGCGGAATTTGGCATACAGATTCCCAAGGACATCGATAAGAATGAGACGATTTTGCTGGTAGAGCATCAGCAGGATATCCGCTTGATCGTGGCACACCATCTCAACAAGATCGGCTATCGCAAGGTAGTTCAGGCTGCTAACGGTATGGAGGCATTGGAGCAGCTTAAGAAGGGTGACGGCAAGGTCAGTGTGGTGATCAGCGCCATGGATATGCCGATCATGGGGGGCATTCACCTCCTGCAGGAGATGCAGGATAATCCGCAATACCAGCGGGGGCCGTTTGCGATCTCCATTGAAAACCCCAGCAAAGAAAAAATCATGTACGCCACGGAAAACGGCGTTGATGGCATTCTGGTAAAACCATTTAGTTTCAAGGATATCCTGCCCAAACTGCAGCAGGCCTTTCGCGTGTTCCATAATCCCGAAAACCCCGAGAAAGTCTACGAGATGGCCAAGCAACGCCTGAGGGAAGGTAACCTGGGTGAGGCCGCCATGATCTATGAACGACTGCAGGTGGTGGCCAAAAATGCCGCCCGGCCCGAAGTAGGGCTGGCGCGGGTGGCCTTTCTGAAGGGGATGCCTGATAAGGCTATGGGACATCTGGTGGAAGCGGAAAAACGCAACCCCCACTATGTGCCCCTTTATGTGCTGCGGGGGGAAATCCTCTCGTCGCAAAAGAAGCTGGAGCCCGCTATCGAGCAATTCAAAAAAGCCATCGAAATATCTCCTCTGAACCCCGTGCGGTATGAGGCGGTGGCGCAATTATTGTTCGAACTGAATGAATATCAAAAAGCGATTGATATCCTGAGTATCGCCGTGCGCAACAACCTGTCGTTCCCATCCCTTCATCATTTTCTCAGCCAGGGATTTTTTGCGCTGAAAGACTACAAGAATGCCACCCGGCACGTTCGCTCCGCCTTGAGCCAGGAGCCCGAAAACGTGACCTATCTGAATCAGCTGGGGATCTGCTACAAGGAATCCGGTCTGACGGAAGACGCCATGAAGGCCTATAATTCCATCATCAAGCTGGATCCGGACAATAAATCGGCCCTCTATAACAAGGCGGTGTTGCTGCATTCCCTCAATCAAAAGGGCGATGCCGTCAAACTGCTGCAGCGCCTGACCACCAAATACCCCGATTTTTCTACTGCAAAATCCAAGCTGTCCGAGTATGAAAAAGAACTGGCGGACGAAAAAAACAAAGCACCCAAAGCAGGCTGACCCTTATGTTAAAACTTATCGTGATGCGGCACGCCAAGGCCGTCCATCGAGATCTCGGGCTGGATGACCATCGGCGCTCCCTCACCGACCGTGGCATGCGGCAGGCGGAGCGCATGGGGCAGAAACTCAAGGACATGAATTGGCGTCCGGAGTTGATTGTCTCCAGTGATGCCACCCGTACCCGTGAAACATACGAAGGATTTCTACTGGGTTTAGGTGAGGCCGTTCCCGTGGTGCTTTGCCATAACTTCTATGCCATTGGCACCTACGAGGCCATCCGGGATGAGCTATTTGCCGTCAAGGATCTGGCAACCCTCATGGTGGTGGGACACAATCCCGGCTGGTCGGAAGCGGTGGAGGAACTCTCGGGTGAACCCTGCTCCCTGCACACAGCGGATGCGGCCCTGTTGACCCACCCGGCACAATCATGGGCGGATGGCATCACGGCCCCGGGAGCATGGAAGTTAGTGGAAATTGTTTCTTCTGGAGTTTGATGTAAATCTCTTGAATGCCTTACTTATTCTTTGATCCATAAAAGGCCTGGGTGATCAGCCGGAACAGGAACTCCGGAAGTTTGGCAGGATCTGCCATGAATTCAAAGCGTTCAAACATTTTTGGGAAGTAATGACGAGCACTGGACTCAATGGCGTAGGCCATGGTGTAAATACCGGCTTTTTGTGCTTCGCGGCAGGCTTGACGGATATCATCAATGCCATGGGATCCCTCATAACCGTCCAGATCGGTTGGTTTGCCGTCAGTCAACAGGAGAAGGATCTTCTGCCGGGCCTGGCTTTTGGCCAGCTTTTGCGTCGTATAACGGAGGGCGGGGCCTAGTCGCGTGTATCCTTGCGGCGATATGCTGCGCGCAACAGCAAAAAAATGATCCCAGGGAGTATCGTGTTCCTTTAACATCTGGAGGTGGCAGTCCTTACGGGTATTACTCCAGGTGGTGGCAATGGTGATGTCATCGCCGGAATCCTGCAATAATAGTCCGATGAGGCCAATGGCTTCCACGCAGACATCGATCACTCGTCGATTGGCAACCCAGGCATCCGCTGATTGTGATTGATCGACCAGGATGGACATTTTGCAGGCCCGCTGCTGCACCCGTCGGCGCATGTAGAAACGGTTGTCTGGATTCCGTTGCATGAGGATTTCGGGAGCTGTCCGGACAAACGCGTCCAGGTCGATCTCAGCGCCATCACTCTGGCGGGGAATCCAGTGCGGTATGTTGCGCATGGCCTCAAGCTGCTTCTTCCAGCGACTCACCTCTAGGCCATACGTCGCCTCCAGGTGCTGGCGAAAGGCTGACGCCAACTCATTGAGGGGGGTGGGGGATAAGCCGTGAACTTTTAACGTGCAGTAGTCGGCCCGATAGATTCCCTTGTGTCCAAACCACTCCGGCAGGCGCACCTCATGTCCAATCGCTTCCTCCTCCCGGCCGGGATCGAACGCCTGGCCCGGCAGATCAGCCTGAAAGATCGATTGGGCCGCTTCGCCACCCCGTGTAACCTTGCGCAAATCCACCTCCGAAAGGGCCTGCAAATGGTCCTGAAGTTCGTCGTCGCCGCTGTCGAGTCGATAGCCACCGTGGTATTCGTCTGCGGTCTCAAGTTTTTCAAAGGAATGGGTCACGGGGTTGCCCTGCTCCTTTTCCTTTTCTAAATCCACATATTCCGGGGCGGTGGTGCCTTTCTTTTTTAACTCGGTTTTCGGTTTTTCATCGGATGGGGTGTGAGGTGTTGCGGGTGTTGGTATCCCCGCAATCATTTGCTGCGATCGTTTGGGCAGATGAGGAAACAGGAGAGACAGGGCCGGCGGAAGCTTGCGATTGGCCTTAAATATCCTGGACCAGGGACTGCAAAAGTCCCCTAAATCCTGTTTGTCGGCGCCGACGACGCCGGGCGTCTGGCTGCGGGCTAGCAATTGCGACAGGAGTGCTGTGCCCAGGCGGCGGGTCTGTTCATCCAGATTTGTCTGCATCTCCCCCATGAATTGGCTGATGTCCGCTTGCAGATCCGCCAGGAACGGCAGATCTTGTTCCAAAAGGACATTGATGAGGGGGGCGTGATAGGCCGCCTCAAGGCAATATTCCAGATCCGATCCCATCCCATAGCGTGAGTGCAATCCGGCGCGACGCATGGTGGCTGACGCCAATGTCAGGTGCAGATATATCTGCAGGTTTTGTGTTTTACTGGGCGCCACGTCGATTCGTTCGGGAAGCAGCAGGGCATTACCCACAAATCCCGCCTGCAGGGAGGCAACCGGAACGGGATGAATGGAAGGATGAGATCGATCCAAAATGAACTGACACACAAAAGTCAGGTAGGGCTGAATCTCGAGAAAATCAACGGCCACCTCGTCTCGTGCGGCGGCGGACCGTTTCTCCCAGCGGGTTAACAGTGAGCCGAAGATGGAGGCAAAAATATCCATCAAAAACTCAGATTGATGAGATCCCGCAGGGCCGAGCAAATCTGCGGATCGTCGGAGAGGGTTTCTGCCAGGGAGACATGAAAGGCTAAACGTGGATTCATACCCGCCGTTGTAAGACTGAGGGCATTGACCAGCAGACGGGTCGATACGGTTTCCTTCAGGTTAAGTTCATGCATGCTCCGCACCTTATGGGCAAAGGTGACGGCCTTACGGCAGAGCTCGGGCGGCGCTTCCGTGAGGTGATGGAGGATTTCCGATTCGACGGCCATCTCGGGATAATGCAAAGCAACCGCGACAAAACGTTGCCGGGTTGAAGGTTTTAACTCGCGAAACCCCCGCTGATATCCCGGATTAAAGCTGGCAACACACATGAAATGAGGGGGAGCCTGCAGGCTCTCGTTGGTGCGGTCCAGATAGAGTTCCCGCCGATGGTCGGTCAGGGGGTGCAGGGCCACGATGACATCCTCCCGGGCTTCCGCGATTTCATCCAGGTAGAGGATGCCACCGTGTCGTACAGCCCGTGTCACGGGCCCATCGTGCCACACGGTCTCCATGCCTTGGATCAAAAAACGCCCCAGGAGGTCGGCGCTTGTAGTGTCTTCATTGCAGGCCACCTTGATGAGGGGGACCTGCAATTTTTCCGCCATATGGGCCACCAATTGTGATTTACCGCATCCGGTGGGCCCCTTTAACAGGAGTGGCAATTGCTTTCTGAAGCAGGCTTCAAAAACCTCCAATTCCTGGGTGATGGCGCGATAGTAGTGTCCTGTTGTTCCCATAGGTCCCTCATTTAACTTTTCAGTTCACCGACAGGCCGGCCAAAACGAATGAAGTTCCATATGAAGGCGGTACAGCCAATCGTGAACAGGGTGGCGGCAAGCACAAGCCCGAGGAAATGGACCTCCACTTCTTTTTGAACCGCCAAAAAGTCCATGCCGAATTTTCGTTCCAGATAGACCTGAGTGATCCCCGCCACGGCAAAAGCCAGGGTCATGGCGATCATGCCGATATTGGACGTCCAGAATGCAAACGTATTCATGGGAGTGTCCTGCAGCTTCCGGCCGGTCAGAAACGGCATGGTATAGGTGATGATTCCCAGCACCAGGCAGGCATAAGCGCCCCAGAAGGCCATGTGACCATGCATGGCGGTGACCAGTGTCCCGTGGGTATACATGTTTACCTGCGGTAGTGTGTGAGCAAAACCCAGGAATCCAGCCCCAACGAATGACATCACCGCGCAGCCGATCGTCCAGGACATGGCGGTGCGATTGTCGGGGATCCGGCCGCCTTTTTTGGCCATGGTTATCGCGTAGATGGCCATACCCAGGAATGCGACGGGTTCGAGAGCGCCGAATATGCCCCCGATCATCAACCAATAACGCGGGGTGCCGATGTAATAGTAGTGGTGACCAGTGCCTAGGATGCCGGACAGGAAGGTGAATCCCACGATGATGTATAGCCACTTCTCAATGATTTCACGGTCGATGCCGGTCAGCTTGATCAGCAGAAAGGACAAGATGGCCCCCATAATCAGTTCCCACACGCCTTCCACCCAAAGGTGGACGACCCACCAGCGCCAGTAGGAGTCCACCGTCTGGTTGTCGGTGTCGATCATACCGGGCAGATAGAGAAGGGCCGCCATAAGCAGGCCAAAGAAAAGAACCATGCTGGTGGTGGTCATCCGGCGGCCTTTCCAAATGGTGCCGCCGATCAAGCCGATGAATAAGAGCACATCCACAACCACCAGGTAGTCGAGGGGCCGCGGTATTTCCAGAAACTTACGCCCCTCCCACCAATTGAAGTGGAAGCCGATGACGGAGATCACCCCCACGACCGCAAAGGCAATGAGTTGCACATAGGCCAGTTTAGGAGCCAGGAGTTCACGATCCGCCTCTTCTGGAATGATGTAATAGGCGGCACCCATAAATCCCGCCAAAAGCCACATGACCAGAAGGTTGGTGTGGGTCGCTCGGGCGGTATTAAAGGGGATGTATTGATGCAGGCCGTCATAACCCATGTGGGCAAACCCCATGATGAATCCGTAGACCATCTGCAACGAGAAAAGCAGCATGCATAATGCAAAAAACCAGTAGGCGACACGTTGGGAATTATATTTCATCGACAGATTCTCCTGTTATTTCAGAGTTTCAAGGAAAGCGACAAGGGCCTCAATATCAGCATCCGCAAGCGGTAGTTTGGCCATTTTGGCGTCAGGCTTGACCTCCGCCGGATTCTTGATCCAGCGCCGCAGATAGTCCGCCGTGAGTCGCGTGCCAACCCCGTCCAGCGCAGGGCCCACGTTACCGCCCTGTCCGTTCAAACTATGACAGGCGGTGCACATCTGGCCGAATACTTGTGGCGCTGCGACCCCGCTGGTGGCGTGCGTACCTGCGGCTCCTTCGGCGACGGCTGCTGTCGTAAGTCGATCCGGTTTGGGGGGAAAACCATTGAGATCCATCTCGCCGATCCATTTCAGAAAGGCGGTCAGATCGTTAATCTCTTGATCATTGAAATGATAGTTCACCATTTTACGCTGTCCGGGATACACGGCCTCCGGATCCTTCAGCATCGCCTTGATAAAGGCCTCGCCTCTTCGTTCGTATACTTTGGTCAGCTCAGGAGCGTAATAGGCTCCCTCCCCCAGAATGGTATGGCAGCCCATGCAATTATTGCGATCCCAGAGATGCTTACCACGGACGGCTTCCTCCGAAAGATTTTGCTGCCGGGTTTGACCAGGGATCTGACGGAATGTATCCATCGTCAGCCCCAAAAAGGCGACCGAGCAGAGTGCCGTGCCGACAAGGAAAAAAAGTTTGGCTTGGGTTTTAGACAACATATCGGTTCATTCCCTCACATGAAAAAATACGAATGACATTGATTTCCACTTGTCCATCTGCAGGTGTCACGATCGATCCCATCGACACAATCCCTGGGAATTGGCTCCCGTGGGTCACAGGAAAACATACGGAATTTATGGGGAAGGCTTATATGATCTAAATCATGTAACGAGCGATTTCTGGAAAAAACACGCGAAGAGAAAGGTGGTTCTGGCGGGAAATGTATAATAAAAAAAACTAAGGGGATTGGCACTAAGTTAAGGTTTCACACCCCTTCTTAAGTCTAATAACTATTTGAAATTACTCCTAAATTATAATTCCTTCGAAAAGTCCTAAACTTCCTCCTCTTGGTATCCGACATACCAATGATGAATCAAAGAGGGGAAGCGTCATGATGCCGAATCATACCCAAGGTACAGTTCTGATAACCTCCTCGTGGGGGGGGGGGGCTAGTATGGTGCTGCATTTAAGCGTCCTTATTTTGATTAGCCTTACGGCAGCGTCCTGTAATTCCAGTCTTAAAGTCAAAACAGCACCAGCTGCTCAATCGGGTGAAAATACGGCGTTAGACGGCGACGAACCTGCCGATGAATCCATAGATGATCAGTCGATCGACGACCCAACGGAAGGCTCTGGCGACGAATCCGATCCCGCTGTCTCTTTGCCAGCCAAATTGCAGGACCCGGCCACCTGTATCGACCCTGACTTGTCTCAACTTCGTAAAGGCATAA
>JAKQGS010000404.1 GCA_029556045.1 Pseudomonadota bacterium
CGGCATAGTCCATGGCCCAGGCGACCACAGTTTTCAGCCCAGGTATATTGTTGCTAAAAGTGTAGGTGTAGTGGCTGGGCGCGGTGCTGCAATCCAACGTGAATTGGTTGGCCGATGGGGCTGTAAGCTGCGTTTCAGAAAAAAAGATGCGCTTGGTATCGGCACAACTGCCAAATGTCACGGCTACCGTTGTTATGTCGGTTCCCAGAGTGGAGCCGCTGGTCTGATCACTGAGCTGAAAATCAGGTGCCAATGGAGGTTGATCATCGTAGAGAATTGTACCGCTGGCGAAACCTTCTGAGATGTTACCGACGCGGTCCATGGCCCAGATTTGATAGGAATAACTTGTCACGTTAGCTGGGATTTGAAAGTACACTCCTGCCGTGCTGGCGACACTGTGACAGGGCCAAACAAAATCGGTATCCCGCGGTGTACCGCTGCTATGGGGCATGATCGCGACTTTTGCGATGTCATTGCAGGTACTGTGATAAGCCAAAATATCGCGCGAATTGGTGTGGGTTAAACTCAACGTATCCGTATCAGCCAACCGGATCCCGCCGGCACTCGGTTTTTCGGTATCTACGATGATTGTCCGCCGTACCGTTGACTCAAAACCATCCGCATTCGCAAATATCATCGCCAGAGTATAGGTTCCATCGTCATCAAACTCATAGCGGAATAACTCCGGTACAAATCCATACGGAAGATTGGCGACCTCATCTTCCAGTCCGCCTCGGAAGCGGTCGGCATCACCCGGGGAAATGAGGAATTCCACAATCCGACTTTTGGATCGCCCCTCCTCGCCAATCTGTTTAACGGAAAAATTGGCAGCGCCACCGTTTAGACGGAGAATCTCGTCACCAACCTTCGTCGTTTTGTTTTCAACAACGGAAATACCGGAAACGGTTTTGCCGATATATCCGTCGCGCTCCATCACGAGATCGTAGGATCCCGCTGGTATAAATGTTAGAAAGAACTGCCCCGCGGAGTCTGTGCGCGCGGCATAGGATGTCCCGGGAACATAGACAGCGATCCCCGTATGATCCCGCGCGCCATCCATCAATACACGACCACGAATGGCCGTGATTTCTTTCATGGCCTTTTGACCCAGGTCGACATATCGGTTGCCTGACAGGGTAACCGGCTCTTGGAAGCCAACGATCGAGGAGTCCGCGGTGTCTGAAGCAATGGATCGAATTCTTAGGGTTGGGGAGGCCAAAAAATAAGAGACGAGACGGGAGGCCATACCTTCCACACCCACGGCCAATTGACCGGGAACCACGACAGCAAAGCTGCCATCTGCCCCTGTTACGCCGCGGCCGATCTCCTTGCCCGATTCATCAAGCGTCAGGACTTCGCGGTTCGCCACGCTGAATGATTCGCCAACTTTGGCCTGATCGGCCGCTTCGACAGCCAAAGATCCGGTTACGATAACATCGTTGCTACTTTCACTGGACTGACTACTGCGAGAATTGGCATTGCCCGACTCCGGCTCTTTATTACAAGCGGTAAAGAAGGAAAACAAAAACGGGAGAAAACTGAAATAGATCCGGATGCCACACCCCATAAAACCCCCTGATGTCTAATGAGGTTTCTTCGGCATGGTCGCACCAAAGTTTAATGCCTTCATTATTATCTAGCCTCGTCAGCAGAATCTGTGGGTGAACTCTGGCTCGGGTAGCCCGCCAAGGTTGTGAAATAACGCCAATCTTATGGCTCGATAGCTACGAAACCCATAGGCTTTTCTGGTAGTCACTTTTACCTTGTTGTTCATTCCCTC
>JAKQGS010000406.1 GCA_029556045.1 Pseudomonadota bacterium
ATGACACCCGAGGATTTGCAGAAGCTGACACAGGCCTTGCCTGGCATTCCCGATACCCTGAACCGTCTGAACGCCTGGACGATCGTCTTTCGTGCGGTGCAGGACGGCATCATTCCCCTGCAGTCATTTGTGGGGCTTTTACGGGAGGAATTGCAGCGAGAAACAGAGGAGGGGGTCCTGTCGCAGCTGCGCAGCTACGGCGGGGAATCCCTGGACTGGCTGTGGGTGATGGAGCAGAGTACCGGCTCCGCCGCATATCGCCAGCTGGCGCAAAGCCTGCAGGATGCCGTTTGGCAACGGCTGCAGAAGGGAGAAAAGGGCCAGGAAGCCCGGGCCTGGTTGGATCGTTACATCGATTGGGGTGATGGTCGGACGGAGCGAGCGGTGGGGCTATTGACCGGGCACTTGAAAGTCCCAGGGGTGCAATTAGGGCAAAAGGATCGCTGGCGTCTGCTTCAGCTGCTTGCCCGGCACAGGCATCCCCAGACGGAAAAGCTGATGGCGCGGGAGAAAAAGGATCGATCCTATGATGCGCAGTTGGCGCGTTTAAGGATTGCGGCTTCTCTGGCGGGCTACGCGGGTAAGAAAATACAGCTGGCCAAAATGGGGGATGACAGCGTCCCTCGCCTGGAGCAAAGAGCCATTCTCTCCGGCCTGTTTCCCCGCGAGCAAAAAGCCGATCGGCAGCGGTTTCACCAGGAGTATGCCGGATGGTACGCAGAACTCCTTAAAACCAAGGGGGATCCGGTGGCATCACGTTTTGCGGGCAGCAACCTGAATCCCATGTGGGATGCCTGTGATGATGCCGCGCTGAAGCACTGGGAGTCTCAGGCCAAGACGGCCCCCACATTGACCCGCCACAGCCTTCTGGAGGGTATTGAGTCCATCAAACGCTGCCAGATCATACGGCGGGCAGCCCAGTCTTACGAGAAGTCGGGGAAAGAAAAGACATAGAGGTGGGAAGCCCCGTCAAAGAACGACCGGCGCGGGTCAAAGGGCAACTTACACATCGATGGCGTCAAAAAAAGTGTGGTTGGGGATAAACATTCTTTTAGGAAAACTGTCTTGATCTGGAAGAATTTGGAAGTCAAATTTGGAATAAAAGTCGACAGATTCTTGATCGATAGCATCGGTAATTATTCCGACGGACCCAATCTTTAGCTCTCGAATTGCTCTGGCAGATGTAAAAAAAACATGCATCAGGGCACGCTTGCCTAGCCCTTGCCTTTGGTGGTCCTTGGAGATCGCAAGTTTACCGATAAGGGTTACGGGAATTGGGTAATCAGGAAACGATGCAAGTGGAGGAGCCAGGGGGGCACCTTTTTCTACTGTGGAATTTGAGACAGTGACATATCCCAATATTGGTTCATTTTTGCCTTGGGGAACAAGAACGAGGCAGGGGCTAAGCCCTGATTTGTTGTTCTTATAGGCCATCCCCTGCTTGAGATGGACCCTTTCACAGCGTCTCTCATTGCAACGGCAAGAGGGATCTTGATCCATTTAGCAAGGCTATTTTTGTATTTATCACGCGACGCCGTGACACTATTAAACTCATTTATTGGAACCAAAGCGGCTTTGCAGACATTGAATCGATCAAACGCTGCCAGATCATCCGGCGGGCAGCGCAGTCTTACGAGAAGTCGGAGAAAGAAAAGACATAGAGTTGGGAATTCCCACTAAAGTTATATCCCATATTGCCGATATGGGGTATAGTAGGGGATAGGAGGTGAAACATGGGACAGGCT
>JAKQGS010000503.1 GCA_029556045.1 Pseudomonadota bacterium
GGATGTGTTGACGGAGTTGCGGGATCTGTATGCCAGCCTTCCGGAAGCTCAGGTGGCGGGACTGACCGCCAGGTCCTTTTCCTTGTGGTCCGAGGGTGGGCGTTGTGAAGAGTGCAAGGGACGTGGTTTCATCAACCTCACTATGAAGTTTTTAGCGGATGCCAAAGTTCTTTGCCCGGTCTGTGAGGGGGATCGTTACCATGCCAATGTGCTGGAGGTTAAGTTTGATGGTCTCTCCATCAATGATGTTTTGAATATGACCATCGACCAGGCTCTGCAGCGTTTTCAAAATTTCGCCCGCATTGTCCGTAAACTCCAACCGGCATCGGAGTTGGGTCTGGGATATCTCAAACTGGGACAACCCACCTCCAGCCTGTCCGGTGGTGAATCGCAGCGGCTGAAGCTGGTCCCATTGCTGACCAAACGTATGACGCCCGGGACCCTTGTTATCATGGATGAACCCACCACGGGGCTTCACTTTCAGGACGTGGGACGATTGATCAACCAGCTGAAGAATCTGGTGGGTAAGGGAGCGACGGTGATTGTGATTGAGCACAACTCCGATGTTATTCGTGCGGCGGACTGGCTGGTGGAAATCGGTCCCGGTTCAGCGGCGGATGGTGGGCAACTTCTCTATGAAGGAGTCCCGCAGGCGGTGCTAAAGTGTCGGCAATCGGTCAGTGCACCGTTTTTGTGAGTTCGTCGGACCTGGCGGATATCCATGAAAAATCCTCTCAAGCTTGGTGATCCACCAAGCTTTTTTTGTCAAGTCCCCTGATTTTTTTCCGAATCATCACAAGAGTCCTGGTGACTGGTGCCCAGTCCGGAGAGTTATGCAGGCATCATTCCATGGGAATCGTAGTGTCCGGCAACAGGCCTAGGGTGGTGGTGCAGAAACGATGGGGGGAATTATGAAAAAGTTAAATCAGACCTTTGCGGCATTCACGATGGCGGCGGTCTTCATGACGTCAGGTCCAGCCATGGCGGGTATCACCTTTTCCCCGTACGTTAGCATCAAATCCACAAAAAGCGTCAATCCCGA
Organism: Pseudomonadota bacterium; assembly: GCA_029556045.1. The sequence goes on from JAKQGS010000503.1 coordinate 1,043, forward strand.
CAAAAAGGACAAAACCAAAGAGAACGAGACCATCAAACAACGGCAGGAAGCCGGTGTCATGGCGGGGGTCAGTTTCTGGCGTCTGTTCAAATTCCAACTGGGAGTGGGGCAGAGCAAACTGACCACCACGGAGAAAGTCAGCGAAGCCAAAGATGAGTACGGCGAAATCGACTATGAGCAGGATCTGGATATGTCCACTGACGACCCCACCAAGGATTTCAAGCTGACGGAAACCCAAAACGTGGGCAAGGCCTCCCTCATCATCGATCCGAGCTTTTGGATCTTCATCATGCGAGCCAAAGCCGGCGTGACCGCGCGGCAAAGGATTATGGAAAGTGAAGTTCAGGGTGAGGCACCGGTAAAACATACGGAAGACCCCACCTACAAACCTCACTCTGGACTGGGGGTTGGGGTGCGTTTTGGGCCGCGTATGTACTTCATGGTTGAATACAATGCCCTGCATTACAAGTTTCCTGAAATCGAGCCCTTTGAGCGGGAGCTGTCCGTCAACTACAACATCTCCTTTTAATGCGATGCAGGTGTCAGGATTCTTGACACCTGTCACCCTTTCCCTCACGTAAAAGTTCTCTAATCCCCTGACAATTGGACGTTTTCTCTTGGCTTGCTCCTTGCTCCACCGGGCGTGAGTGCGGGCCATGGGTCCTGTTCTGTTGATCTCCCCCTGATGTTGTTGTTGCTGACGTTGCTGAGGAGCTGTTGATGAAGTTGCTGTTGTTGCCCCGTGTGGCCCTGTCTCTTTTTTTTGCCGGAACGGTACTGTCCCTGATGGCGGCCCGGCAGGCGGTCGGGGAAGCCGAGACCTTTCACAGCGAAATCGCTCAGGTCGCGGTGACCCCACCCGATACCCCACCCGAACAAAGTCAGGAAAGCATTGATGCGGCCCTGGCCATGTTTCATATCACAGTGCCGGATCATGTGGACCATCCTCGATTTGATCCCCTGATTGAGGATCGCGGCCTCACCACCATGCGTGGGTTTGGCAAAAAGCTTGAAGTAACGGTAGGTCCCGGTGCTTTTGCCAGCTGGGCTCTCCTGGGTTCCACCCTGGCCCATGAAATTGAGATTCACTGTCAGCAGAATTTCACCATGATCCGCCTTTTGGATATGCTGGGATTTAAGGGTACCGACACGGCAGAGCGTGAAGCCTATGCCCACGAACTGGCGGGATTCTATCGATTTCGCCTGTCGCCGGAAGATCAGGAAAGCATTCGTCATACCATGGAATTTTATTATCCCGAAAACCCGGGATCAACCGTGGCATTCTCCCAGGAAGTCGTTAATCTTTTGGCACGTTCTCGCAATGTGGAAAATCGTGCGACCCAGTAAATAAAACGGGATTAATTTTTCTGTATTGAATCTATCCGAACAAACCCCCTATCATTGTTAATAAGGTTTCCTTCACAATCTTGTTTGATGGGGTTTGTCATGAATCATGTGACGATGACGGCACTCTTTTTGTCTCTTTTTTTGCCCAGCATCCCGGCCATGGCCTTCCCCGAGCTGGGTATGACCACCCAGGCGGTTTCTGAACCCGGTGAAGCAGCGGCCGGCTATAATTTTATCGGTATTGTGGCCCTGTCCAATTGCTCCGGCAGTTTGGTGCGGTTTGACGACAGCGAGGACGACGACAAGGCCATGGTCCTCACCAATGGGCATTGCGTGCGTATGATGGACCCAGGATCCGTGATTTTCAATCAAAGTTCCACGCGACAATTTGATGTTCTCGACGCTGGTGCCCGGCGGCTGGGCAGTGTCCAGGCTGAACAACTGGTTTATGCCACCATGACTCGCACCGACATGGCGGTTTACCGGCTGAAACAGACGTTTGCGCAGATTAGAAGTCAATTTAACGTGGATCCGCTGACCGTCGCTCGCCACTACGTCAATATCGGTACCGGTATTGAAGTCATTTCTGGTTACTGGAAACGAGGATACGCTTGCCAGTCGGAGGCCATTGTCTACCAGCTGAGGGAAGGCAACTGGACCTTTAATGAATCGGTGCGGTACAGCCGTCCCGGTTGCGACGTGATCGGAGGGACATCGGGTTCACCGGTTATCGCGGCCGGTACCCGCACGGTCGTGGCAGTCAACAATACCATCAATGAGTCCGGCAAGAAGTGTCTGGTCAACAATCCCTGTGAGGTGGATGAAGTTGGAGCCATCACCTATGAAAAAGGCATTGGCTACTCACAGCAGATTTCCTGGTTGTACACCTGTCGTAACGATGCTGGTGTTCTTGACCTGGCAGTGGACGGCTGTTTATTACCAAAACCCGCCGTCACAGCCTATTAGGAACTTCTGGGAATGTAGTGGGATTTGTAGTCCAGATAGTAGGTTATGGATTGCCGCATGCCCCGCAGCTCTTCTTCTGTGAGAGGGCGGATCTCCTTAGCTGGTGAGCCTTTGATCATCATCCCCGGTGAAAACTTTTTGCCGGGGGTGACGAGGGATCCTGCCGCCACGAAGCAATTTTCCGCAATGTCTGCATGATCCAGCAGGATGGCCCCCATGCCGATCAGGCAGCCGTTGCGGATCGTGCATCCATGGATGACGGCCCCATGCCCAATCGTCACATCATCGCCGATGACGGTGGGGGCCAGACTATTGGTGACATGAATGACGGTCCCATCCTGCACGTTGGTGCGTTGACCGATACGAATAAAATGACAGTCCGCTCTGATCACTGTGTTGAACCAGACGCTGCTTTCATCCCCGATCTCCAAATCCCCGATCAACTGCGCGCCGGCGGCGCCAAAAAATCCGGATCCCAGTTTGGGCATGTGACCCTTGTACGGCAAAACATTGCATCCGGGCATGAGGTACATGGATATCTCCTTGTGCTGAAACGGGCCACATGACGGGCCATTCCGCCATTTTTATACGAATCATGGGGAGAATGCATCCGGTTTTCCGGGGTGCTTACAAGTGATGGAGAATATCGCTGGGTAATATGCCGTCGCCCCGGCCTGAGGATGCCAGGCGGTTTGATGAGTCTGCTATCAATATTTGGCTGCGTACTGCGGCCATCGCCGCGTGGCAGCCAATTCCGCCGTGGGCTGCCGCCAAACCCGCCAGAATATCCCCGGAACCTGCCCTGGCCAAAAGATTGGATCCATGGGTCAGGACAAACGCCGGTTGATCGGAGTCTGGCGCCAGAACGATGGGAGTGGCTGTTTTGTAGATCAGGGTTACCCCCCAGCGAGCCAGCAAAACCCGCAGCGCCTGTCGCCCATCGGCGGATTGGGGTGTGGGCAAGGCGTTCTGGAGCCTGAGATTTTTCCACTCACCGGGATGTGGGGTTAGCAATGTCCGGGATGGCTGCATGGAATGTTTTTCCAGAAGGGGGCCCAAACCCTTAAGGGCTCCGGCGTCCAAAATCACAAATAAATTTGTCTGGCGTTGAATACCCTGGAGCATTGCCATGAATCCCATAGTCATGGGCGATGCGGTCATCCCCGGCCCGATCACCAGAGCTTTGACATGGCGTTGTAGAAGAAATGTTTCCAGCATTTTCTCATCGCATCGCCCTTGGTCAAAAAAATTTTCCTGGGTGGCTTCGATGGGGAGACCGGGCAAAGGGGCCGGAAATTCTGGTGTACTGACCGTCACCCAACCGGCTCCACCCCGATAAGCGGCTGTGGCGGCGAGCACGGGGGCTCCGCTTTTGCCGATGCTGCCCCCCACCACCAGCACATGGCCGCGATCGAATTTGTGAGCGTCCGCTGACAAGTTCTTTGCAAATGGGCTTGGTTCGATCAAACGCAGCGCGTCAACCTCTGCCAGAGTCGGTGGCCATTGCTTGAAAGCTGCTTCAACGGCTTCCTGCGGAAAGCCGATGGAGGCTTCGATAGTTTTGCCGCAGGCGTTGCGTGATGGAGCGATGCGATGACAGGGTTTACTGCGACCAAAGGTGACCGTGAGATCGGCCCGCAGGGGGACGTCTGGATTATCGCCGTCATCGGCGTCACACCCGGAGGGGATATCCACCGCCACGACGTGCCGATCCCCGAGGGCTGCAGCCTCCCGCAGGCAGGAAAGAATGGGACCTGATTTCAGTGGAGGGTGCAGCCCTCGGGGATCGGCACGTCGTG
>JAKQGS010000447.1 GCA_029556045.1 Pseudomonadota bacterium
GAATATCCCGCCAATCACCAATTAAATGGTTCTCTGTTCTAGGGCGACAAACGATGTGGACGGAAGATGCTAAAGCAGCCGAGTCTCGCGCTCGCAATCGAGAACCCATTTCTGTATCAATTGGCCAAGACCCGGTCACAGTCCACCCGGCTTCAAACATGGCCTGAAGTTGGGCTTCCCAGCCAGAAGTTGATTTATGAGCAAATACCAAAACACCAATGCCGCTTGGAGACAAAAGGCGCCTGCCTTCTTTCATTGCATTTATCATACAAGCAACGTAATAAGCATTGTCCTTGCCGCTGGCCTCATCAACAATGCACTCGCCGGATTTTGGCGAGACATTTTCAGAAAAAAGGTTTGCAAACATTGTAGGCATTGTTCTCTTTAACCAAACGTAGAAAAAATCTGATAGTGCTGCATACGGCACAGCATCATAATAAGGCGGATCAGTAATAAAGGCTTGGGCTGAATGATCTGGAAGAGGGTGTGCAACAGCATTGTTATGCGAAATGACACCCTGATGCAAAAAGGCAGAGGCAAGATTTTCAATCACCCTTACAGGAGGGGCATAAGAATCATCCCACCCAGCAGTGCCACCAGTTAGCGGACAAGCCTCAGCAAAATCCCACTTCATGGGAACAGTTTGCCCAGAAAATGAAACCTCGATGGTTTCATGGGCCGCATCGGATCGCCACCAACAGAGTGAGTTTACGCGACCAATCAACCTGTTTAAACTAATGCTTAAAATTGCCTGAACGATGCTCTTTTCTTCTTGCGATGATGGAGTTATAGAAATGGAGCCTACATTTTTTACAAGCTCGGACAAAACAGCTAGTGTCAGGGCCTGGCGGGGATTAAACACATCCTTCCATTTCAGGATTCCATGAACCTATCCCAGAAATATGATTGTCCGTTGTACTTTCGAAACCTTGACGGTACCATCTTGGCATGGAGGTGATACCATGCCAGGAAAATTCCTTGGTCTTTCCAACTGCCAATGGGAATTGTTGAGTTCCCTCTTGCCACCCGAGCCAGAAGTTCGCTGGAAAGGGCAGCCCCCAGCCCCCTTTCGACCAATTCTGAACACTATATTCTACGTCCTGATTACTGGGTGCCGGTGGTGTGATGTTCCGGTGGGACCAAAGTGGGGAAAGCGAACTACCTCCCATCGGTGGCTGGGAACCTGGCTTTCTGATGGCACCTTGAAGAAAATGAAAGCCCGCCTTCTTGGCGCTGCCCATCTGGCGGGAAAGATCGACTGGAGCAACGGATCTATCGATGGGTCTTTTGCGGCAGGAAAGGGAGGCGGAGAGGGCGTTGATTACGGATTCAAGGGAAAAGGAGTTCTGACCCACGCCTTGGTAGATGGCAATGGATTGCCTTTGGCCGTGACTACCACCGGGGCTTCGGGCAACGAACGAGAGCAGGTTGAACCTCTCCTGGACGCTGTTGCGCTGGAAACGGGAAAAAAGGGGCGTCAGAAGAAGCGCCCTCGGTCCCTGGAACTCGACAAAGGTTAC
>JAKQGS010000458.1 GCA_029556045.1 Pseudomonadota bacterium
TTGACCTCGACCTTTTTCAGCAGAATCTACGGTAGGCTCAGTTCTGGGTCCTCATCGTTAAACCCGGTGGATATCTTTACCTTATTTGAATAATATTCGTCAGATGTATGTTGAATTTCGTCATGACTGACCCACAGCAAAGGAAACCCATGTCTAACGATCAACAAGCCTATAGCGGTCCGACCTGGGACTTAACGACGGAATATCAATCCCTGCAGGATCCCCAGATTGCCCGGGACATGCAGCATGTGCAGGATCATATCGTCGCCATGGAAAAAGCTTCATCGCCCCTGAAGCGCATGGTGCAGACCAATGGTCGGGACCCCCTGGTGCTGCCCCAGGAGTGCGTGCAGGCAGCCCAGCGCATAACCCAGCATCGTTACGAAGCTTTGACCTTGATATCCAACCTGAGGACGTACGCAAGTTGCCTTCTGAGCGTGGACGGACAGCTGGATGAGGCTAAAAATCTGCAGAGCCAGGTGCAGGCGCTGCAGGCCCGCAGCCAGGAGGTTCAGCAGGCCTTTTATGGGTGGGTCATGGCGACGGATGATGAAACGATCGAAGCCTACTTTAAAGCTTCAACCATAACGGCAGCGGAACGGTTTGCCCTGATGCAGCGTCGTGTTTTACGCAACCAGCGCCTGTCGTTGGAAGAGGAAGAGCTGATTATCACCCTGGAGGTCACCGGCCCCACTGCGTGGGGTAACCTTTACACTGATATTTCGTCTTCTCTAGTCTGCCGCGTGGAGCAGGACGGAAAAACCGAGACCATGGGATTGGCGCGAGCCGCCAATCGGCTCAATGACCCCGACCGGGGTGTGCGTGCCGCCGCATACCGTGGCATCAATGAAGCCTGGGAGACGGCGGAGCAATCCTGCGCAGCGGTGCTCAACAGCCTCGCGGGTTGGCGCCTGGACGTATACAAACGTCGCTCCTACCAGCAGCCCGTGCATTTTTTGGATGGTCCCGCCCATACCAACTGTGTGACCCGTCGCACCATCGATGCCATGATGGGGGCCATCGCAAGCCGCGGTAAGGGGATGGGGCAGGAGGCTCTGCGCATCCGGGCGCAAGTCATGGGTCTGACGGATTTTGCTCCCTGGGATGCCTATGCGCCGGCACCAACGGTGAGTGAGGGACAACGCTATTCCTTCGAACAGGCCATGCATATCATTGAGGAGGCCTTCGCCACCGTTCACCCCGAAATGGGGGAGTTTGCCCGTATGATGGTGCGAAATCGCTGGATCGAAGGAACCACCGGGGACAAAAAACGTCCGGGTGCCTATTGCACCAAGTTTCTGAAGTCCCGGACACCCCGGGTTTATATGACCTACACCGGATCCATGATGAATGTGATCACTCTGGCGCACGAATTGGGACACGCCTTTCACAACTGGGTGATGCAGGATCTGCCTCTGTCGCAGATCGCCTATCCCATGACCCTGGCAGAGACCGCCAGTATTTTTGCGCAAACGGTGGTGAATGATGCCCTGTTGGCGCAGGCCCCCGATCCCGAAGCGGTGAAACCGGTCATGTGGACCGAATCCGGGGAATTAGCCACTTTTCTGGTGGATATCCCCACGCGCTATACATTTGAAAAAACATTTTATGAGGCCCGCTCCCGGAACGTGGTGCCCGTCACCCAAATCAAAACCATGATGAGCCAGGCCTGGAAGGAGTGGTATGGGGATACCATGACCACCACCAATGAGATGTTCTGGGCCAGCAAACTGCATTTCCACATCGCCAATCTGAGTTTCTACAATTTCCCATACTCTTTTGGTTACCTCTTTAGCCTGGGAGTTTTCAAGCGGCGAGAGGAAATGGGTGCTGGATTTTATCCCGCCTATGTGGACCTGTTGCGGGATACCGGGCGCATGACCGCGGAAGATCTGGCCCGCAAACACCTGGGGGTGAATCTGGAGGATGAACACTTCTGGCTGGAAAGCCTGCGGCTGATCGAGCAGAAGCTGGGGCAGATTCGCACCGCGTTTGGGGTGACGCATTGAATGAATGGGATCGGAGGAGAATAATCCACGGGTCTCCATCCCTTGATTGCTGAGATGGTTGGTCGAGTCTTTTACATACTCTGTGTAAGGCCATGAATATCGAAGACCCTAAGTTTAGCCTCGCCCTGGGCGTTTTCTCCTGCAAAGTAGACCCAGTTATCCTTGACGATCAATTGTCCGTGGTTGGTGCCGCCCTGTGGCAGGGTGGTGAGGAGTTTAACATAAACGCTGTCCTGTGGACTAAAAGTATCCCCATATTTGGTGTGTAACATCCGGACGCCATAATTCTTTTCGACCAGGTACAGGACATCATTTTGGACCGATAGGTCAGTAATCGCACCAAAGTCAGAAAATGTCGCAGTTAAATCGTTATTGGTGATATCCAGGGGATTATTAATATCCTGGATTTTCCATAATTTGATTCCAGCCTCGGTTCCAACGTAGACGTAGTTTGACGAATAATGACGATTATAGGCAAATACCGTTTTAAAACTGGCACCCGTCGTCAATGTGCTGGCTATGGTTGGGGCAACCGGATCAGCGAGATTCAGGAGTGTGACGTTGACATCATTGGCAACAAAAAGATGGGTGCCCTGATACGGATTGATATGGCGGACTTCAACCGATCCCAGAGGGAAATGTGCGGCAATCTGCGGTGCCGCTGGATTGCTGACGTTGACGATGCTGAGGCCGTGAGTTCCCATGCCGATGTAAGCATAGTTGCCAACCACCGCGATAGTGTTGGCCGGATGGGGGGTGGCGATACTACCCTGAAGGGCTGGGTTTTGGGGATTTGTTATATCATAAATCTTAAGGCCCGAGGTGGCTGAAGCTACGTATAGACTGTTTCCTTTTACATGCACTCCGCTTGCTCCAGCGGACGCCAGGGAGCCGACTTTGACGGGGGAAGAAGCCTGGCGTCCATCGATGATTTCTACACCGTGGTCGAGATCGATAAGATAGTGATAACCCCGATCGTCAGAAGCATGGTCAAATCCCCGCCCGGAGAGGGGGAGCTCGCCGTATTGGCTTAGGGTTTTTTTATCCGATAGGATATTGAGATTCAGATGCGCTTGCCCTTTGGTGTTGCCACCTGCCGATGTGAGCATGTTGCCTTGGGATGAAAAATCTTTAAATGTTTCTATTTGTGCCGTTTCTGCTCCCATGGCATTTAATGCTCGTACAACTTTTTGATCGGGAGCCGCCATCAATAGTTCGCTGCCGGACCACTCCATTTTTCCGGAATAGATGCCTCCTGACCTACCGCTTTCAAGGGTACCGTTGTTTAACACCATAGGATCGGTATAGTTTAGGGCGCGTTCGCCAATAAACCGCCGC
>JAKQGS010000504.1 GCA_029556045.1 Pseudomonadota bacterium
GGTGCCCCCACGGCGCGGGGATTTGCCACCGGCCTCTGGCATGGGAGCAAATGGGTGGTGTGGGGAGGTGCGGCAGTGACCTCCTACCCCAATGACGGCGGGCAATACAGCAGCAATAGCTGGACCACCACTCTCCAGGCGGGTGGTGTGCTAACGGGGCGGGCGGGGCATTCAATGCTGAGCACTGGATTGGATATTTTGATTTGGGGCGGTGCAAGTCACAGTGGCGGAACCGGAGTCAATCATGTGGATGCTCCCAACACCCTTTACAATGACGGTGCCATCGTCAACCCAATCGCCAATACCTGGACCGCCATGAGTACGGTGGAAGCTCCTTCCGCCCGTTACGGTCATTCCACCGTCTGGGATGGCAGTGGTCTGATCGTCTGGGGTGGCAAAACAAGTACCACCGAAAATGCCACTGCCCAGGATGGCGGGCGATTTCATCCATCGCAGGAGGGGGGAAACTGGTATCATATGGCAACCCCCTCACTGACGGCACGGGCCTTTCATACAGCGGTTTGGACCGGTGAGGTGATGATTGTGTGGGGTGGCCAGGGGGATAGTGTCCTGGGAGATGGAGCGATTTTTCGTCCCTGATTTTACCCTGGTTAGTTTTCGTGGATTCTATGGCGGCAGGGAAAAGCATGAAGCGGAAGCAAACACTTTGGGGCAGAATTCTGTCGGTCATCATCGGGCTGGAATTCAGTATGGCCGCAATGGGCCAGACCTCGGGCGACACCCTGCCGACAGAGGACCCCTTCGGCGAATATGGTCCGGTGGAATCACCGCCCGTCGAATCCCCTCCCGCCAGTGGGGGAGAGTATGAATATCGCTATCCGGAGGCTCCCCCACCGGAAGACGAGGAACAGACACCGGCGTCAGTGGGGGATGGGGTCGCTGCCGTCACAGCGGAAACGACCGACACCAATATGCCCCGGGGGCTCACCGTGGGTCCTTCCCTGGGATACTGGATGTCCCAGCCCTTCTCCCGCTACCATCTGTCCCGCAGTGGTACGACTTCAGTGGGTGAGCCAGCGCGGTACGACCGTCAGGACCCCGGATTTGGTTCTGCCTTTGGTTTTGGTCTCCGCGTCGGTTTGTCGCCGGATAACGGACAGCAATGGATTGGGCGCTACCAGTTTCAGCGGCTTCCGGAGATTCGAACAGTCAGTGAAGGGGACGGGGATTTTTTTGGGGACACCCACAATGAGGGGCGCGTTGATCATCAGAGTTTTGGGATGGGCATTGGCTGGATGATGCCGACCGGGTGGTCATTCTTTCAGTGGGGAGGGACTTTGGGGTTTTCCGTGGATCACTCCCGACAAACCGGCACGGAAACCCGCACATCCTATCAAAATGGTGCTCGATCCACCCGAAACCTCTTCAACTCCCAGTTGATGACCCTTGGTCCCCGGCTGGATATGGAGGCCGGGATGCGGTGGGAACGTTGGGATTGGCGTTTGGGGTATGCGGTTGTTTTTCCGCTGGTGCTGCTGCATCATCGTTTGGAAGCTTCCGCCGATGGAACCGACTGGAAGCAGCTTCTCCAGCACCATAGTCAGGTGGGGCAGGAGTTGACCATGACCGTTTTGATGCATTTACCCTGAGGAGTCCGGCATCGTTTACAAGGTCACCCTGAAATTTGTCTATCTTGTGATCGGCTGGGCTTTTGTGGTGTTGGGTCTGGTTGGTATCTTTTTGCCTGTATTACCCACCACCCCGTTTGCTCTGGTGGCAGCCTACTGCTTTTCCAAAGGCTCACCCCGGTGGCATGCCTGGCTATTGTCGCGACCTCTCCTGGGTCCACTCATTGTGGATTGGGAGAGGGACGGGGTGATCGCGCCGCGGGCTAAAGTTCTGGCGACAGTGATGATGGTGCTGCTCTTCGCCTACACATTGGTATTTGTGCCTGTGGCAGTGTGGGTGAAGGCTTTCATCGTCTTGATCGCCATTGGGGTGCTGGTTTTTATCTGGTCCCGTCCTTCCTTTTCCAAGCCCAGGGAATCATAGAAATAATTATTATTAGGAAGTCTTATTCTATATATATCAATAATCTAATTGAGAAAAACGTTAAAATATGATAAAGGCCTACCATTAGAATGGGAGGACCAAACCATGCGCCAATATCTGTCCGTGATGCTTTTCAGCATCGTTATCACGATCACCAGCGGTACCGCATCAGCCCTCACCCTCAAGAATGCTATCATTGATGCCTGCATGACCAAGACCTGCGATAACACCTGTCTCCACAAAGAAGTCAGTTTGAAAAATGCCCTCACCCAGTGTCAGAAAGCGGGGGCGACGATCCGCATCAGTTGCGATGAGTTTGTATTAAAAACTTCCGCCAAGTCTGTGGATATTCTGGAAGGCAACGACCCGGTGGATAACCGGCTCCAGTGCGCCTACGATGAAAGCGTGGAGGGCAGCGATATTTATCTCTGTGAAACAGCCCAGGGCAATCCCTATGGAAAAGTGAAAATCGAAGCCTCCATGAAGAAAGGCTCCCAGTCGG
>JAKQGS010000037.1 GCA_029556045.1 Pseudomonadota bacterium
GCCTCGCTGCTGGTATTGTTGGCAATGGCAGGCAAGGCCGAACCGCAGGTTACATCGGTCAATAAGGCACCGAATCCGCGGGTTTTGGCCCGATTGACAAGCGTGGCGCAGTATTTGCCTTCAAAATATTTGAGGTCTGTGTGCAACAGGGCCAGGAGAAAATTTTGGTAACTGGTTTTGGCCAGGAACATTTCAATGGCCGAAAGCAGGAGGGAGTCGACGTCTGCCGCCGGTATATTATCCTTGGCACGCAGATCCCAAAGCATCCCTGAGATCAATTGGCTTTTTAAATGAGCTTCAGCTGGCAGATCAGCTGATCCGAACTTGTAATCATTGTCAGCAGTGCGCAGGCAAGAATCCTTCACGGCACAGACATTGCTGCCAGCGGGACAAATGCTTTCGCCGAGGCAGGTATTGCCGGTGCGGGCGTATGTCAGGTAGTCAGCTAATCCCTCGTGCAGGACAAGGGAATCTCCTTCGATGGAGGTGATGGACTGATACACAACATGGTGCCCCAGCTCATGGCTGACTACATCGGCATCGGTGGCAAGGTTTTGCAGAATCGTGCCATCTCCATCTCCCACAAAGATAACGGGACCATTGGTGGTGGGCTGATAGAGCGCGTTGTTGACATCACCCTGCACCACAGCATGAATCATCAGGGCCATTCTCTTGTCGCCAAAACTATCGAATCCATGGGCCTCGAGCCATTCCATGGCACGGTTGACGTTGGTGAAAATGGAGGTCTCTGCAAACTCGGAGGTGCCAGGTGCAAAGGTGAAATCGTGGGTGGGGGAATTAGCCAGCGATGATTGTGAGCGGCTGTCCATCACGGTGTAGAAATGATCATTGGACAGTTTGCCGTTACCCTCCAGATTGGTGAGGGTATATTCTTTCGTGGCGGCATCATTGCTATTGTTAGGGTAGATGGTGGCTTTGCCATCGATGTCAAAGTGCTCGGGAAGGAAGGAGTAGGCTTCATATTCATCCGCATGGCTGCGATAGAGCAGTTGGCCAGACTTCACGGTCAGGTTCCACACGGGGCGCACGGTTCGACCAATGATTTTTAAACAAGCCTCTTTGGACTCCAGTTCCAGATCTTCGGTCAGTCCGGCTTCAGCGGCTCGATTACCGACGGCCTGCATGGTGCGATCAAGGGAGGGCCAATCGGTCGACTCCAGATCCTGGGCATAGTCGATTTTGGGAAAACTTCCCAGTATGGCTGTTTTCTGTCCTGGTAACCGTACGGACTTGACCTGAAAGTCGCAAAAACGATAGCCACTCAGAGAAAATGAGTAATCATCAATATCAGAGGATGGTGCAGTTAAAGACATTCCGTGTTTTTTAGCCTGCATTTGGATGCGGGGATCCAGTCCCTTGAGGCGCATTTTTTTTAGAACCTGCTGCTGTGGTGTCAGGTTGGATCGGCGCAATGCCATGCTCATGTCGTGATCGGCACCCCCAGATAGCAGAGGAGATTCCAAAACCCTGTGATAGGTTTCCATAACATCTGGTTGGTGAATGGGGCGCCAGGACTGTGCCGCTCCCATGTTGCACACGGCCATTGACACCGTGAGGATGGCGCTGATGCTTAAAATTTGGTGCCCGATTCGTACGCAAAATGTTTTCATGTTTCCACCGTGCTGAGGCATCATTTGAGGTGCCGTTTCACCCTTTCACTCACTGATGCGTTTCGGCAAAACAGGGGAAGATCTTTAGAGAAATACAAATCCACCCGTCCTATTGGGGCGTTATTGATTCGAGATTTTCCGGATGGAGAATTACCTGTAGTAATTTTTTAGGCAGGGGAGTTTTATCCACAGTTTTTGTGAATAACTGGTAAGAAATTGAAGCAAACCCATATCAACTGAGAGTTTGATGGCAGAGATTAAAACTTGGGCAAAAACTTAAAGATCTCAATTGGCTGCCGGGTCAGTTGCAGGTTGGTCAAAATTAGTCTTGCCAGAACGAATGAAACTGTTCATCCTTACCAGTCGTTTCGAGCATTTTGGAGTTTCGTGCATGGCTCAGCCTCGCCTCACCGCCATAGAGGGCAACCGTCAAAAACTTGATGGTGGGGCCATGTTTGGGAATGCGCCACGGGCACTCTGGCAACGGTGGTACCAACCGGATGAGTTGGGGCGGATTGAGTTAAGTTGTCGTGCCATGTTGATCGAATATGATTCCCTCAAGATTCTCTGCGAAACGGGAATTGGTGCTTACATGGCACCAGAACTCAAGGAACGTTTTGGCGTTTTTGAGTCCCAGCATCGCCTGCTGGAAAATCTGCAAAAGCTGGGATTACGGCATCAGGATATCGATATGGTGGTTTTATCCCATCTGCATTTTGATCATGCGGGTGGTTTGCTGTCAGCGCATGACGGTTCAGTCGAATCATCCCCGGAGTTATTGTTTCCTAAGGCTCGTTTTGTGGTGGGTCGTGAGGCATTTGCGCGGGCCGAGCATCCCCATGCACGGGATCGCGCTTCGTTTATTCCCGGCTTAACCGAAAAATTAAGGGCGACCGGACGGCTCACTCTGGTCGAGGGTGATCGGTTGCCAGGAGTTTTGGAGGATCGTCTGCGCTTTCGTTATACGAGCGGTCACACTCCCGGACACATGCATACGGTTTTTCGCGGCGATGAATTTACCGTGGTATTTGCCGGTGATTTAATTCCCGGTACCGCTTGGATCAATACCCCCATTACCATGGGATACGATCGTTTTCCGGAACAATTGATTGATGAAAAAGAAGCTCTTTATCACGATGTCATGGCCCAGGGTTGGCGCTTGTTTTTGACCCATGATCCCAAGGTATCTCTGGTTTCGGTCCAACGGGATGCCAAGGGCAAAATGGGGGTCAAAGAATCATGGGAAGACGTAACTGGCTTTAATTTTTAGATTTTATAGCGGTTTAACCCGTTCATCTTCAAAATCTGCCATAATATTAGAAAATCCAAACAGCCAATTTTATGAACCTAGGATTGCGGAGCTTCTGCCGGGATTTTGGATCATTGGACCCATTGACCGGCCTTCGGGGGCTCCCACGTGGAGGAACCATGGATCTGGGAACATTTGTGCGGGTGGAACGCAAACGACAGGGCTTGACCCAGGGTCAACTGGCTAAAAAGTCCGGTGTGGGCCTCAATTTTGTTTACCAGCTGGAAAAAAACAAGAAGAGCGTGCAATTGGACAGCACCAATCAGGTGCTGGAGGCCCTCGGCTATAAGATCGGTGTGGTACGTGATTTTAAGCCCTGGGGCTCCCCAGAAGCCGCGCGATAAAGGGCGTCTCAACGACAAGGTGTATTTAGAGGGGCGGTGGGGATTTTTTCTCCCCAAGCGCGACGGGGACGGCGCAACGCTGCGGATCCCGTTGGCCCATGTCAAACAAAAGGCCGCGATCTTTCGCATTCTGGAACTGCTCCACGCTAATCATGTTAAACGCCAACATCTTCTGCAGACCGTTGATGACCACGGCTTGATAATTGCGGGATAGGTAGCCTTGGCAGAAGTTTTGGTAGCGGCGTCCCGGACTGGGGAGCACAGAAGCCAGATAGATCGATTCCATGAGATCAAGCTCTACCGGGGTTTTATTGAAAAAATGGCGAGCTGCCTGCTTGATACCCCATATTCCCGGGCCAAACTCAATGATATTGGCATAGATTTCCAGTATTTTTTGTTTGGGGACTTTTTGTTCCAGATACCAGGTTAAGAATATTTCCTGCGCTTTGCGAGACAGAGTCCGTTTTTGATTGAGAAAGAGGTTTTTCACGGTCTGCATGGAAATGGTGGAGCCGCCGACAGAGACCCGTCCATCCGTCAGATTGCGGCGTAGGGCATGCAGCATGGATGAAAACTCAAAACCATTGTGCCGCCAGAATCCAGCGTCCTCCGAAATAACCAATGCCCGCAGAAGATTGGGTGATATTTGGTCGGTGGTGATATAGTTGATTTGTTGTATGGCCGATAAAGCGCCCCTGTGATCTTCCCAAGCCCGGGTGCGTGGTTCTAACGGAATTTGAGCCAGCAGACGACCGGGCGAAAACTCTCGATCGGACCCAACGACATGGCAGTCAAAATTACCGCCCTTTAAATTGAACTGAAAATTTTCGGGTGAGTGCGGCGGAATACTCATGTCCATGGCGAAAGCATAGGTGCCGTTCAATTGAAAGGATTGCAGACGCGGTATGAAGTGGACGGGTATGTGTGATATTAAGCTCTGGCAGGGAGTATCCTGCATGGCGATCGTGAGATTGATCGGTTGCTCGTTCCATTGCCGCAAACCTTGTTTGGTCATATGAAACGCCATGGAAACGGAGTCTTTTTTGGCGGCACCGCGCTTAGCAGGATACAGCACCAGGGACCCATCTTTGATATTGAGGGTGTCAGACTGACTTTCATAGAGACCAGACACCTTGAAGCGGAGAGGAATGGGACCTAAAACCTGTTCACCGGCGATCAATGGGTGCTTGACTTCAAGGTTGGCGGTGCCCAGATGTGCGGTAAACTGAAAATTGTCACGAGCCCGGACCAATTGAAGGTTGATGGCGTATGTGAGCCGATCGCCATTGGGAATCAAACGATCGAGTTTTGCGCTTAGACTGGGGGGGAGTCCCTGGCTTTTCGTAAACACCTTGATGGAACTCAAGTTTTTTGCCAATTGTCCCTTCGCTTCCCATTTTTTGGCAGCCACACCGGAACGTCCCGAAATCAAAAAGGGGAGAAAGCGTCCATCATTTTCCATGATAAATTGTCCGGCGATCGATGCCGCCAGAGGCAAATTTTGGTAGTTTATCTGCCGGGCCTTGAAGTGAAGCACACCGCGATCACGCACATATTGCGCCTTCAATCCTTTGAGTTCCAATAGTGGTTCACCATTGTCCCGCAGGATGGTGATTTGTCCATGTTCGAAGACAAAGTCCGTGGGTAGTTTTTCCGGCGAAAGGATACCGGCAAGTAGCGTGAGATCTGGATCCACAAAATTGGCGGTCGAACCAGTCTGACGTGGTTCTGCCATCATGGCCCGAAGCGCTGACTCTTGGATGGTGGATCGTAAGTGACCAATATGGACAGCCGCCAGTTTGCCAAACCGGGGGGACAGGGGATTGATATCGATGCGAGCCCGGATAGAGCTGATGGTGGTGCGGTAGTTGGGGTCGAAGGTGATACCCTCGAAATTGATGCCGCCAAGGCTTAAGGCTTTTTCCCGGATGCGTATTTTAATGCCGAGTTGAGCCTCCCATTTTTCAAGAAAGGCCTGTGACTTTTGTTCGGCGGTCACCACGTAGAGGGCGCACATTGCCAGAAGGACAACGAAGAACAGTAGACCGCCTGCCAGAATGAGGCTTCTTTTGCGGTCTAAGATCGGTTGTGGCTCCGGATAAAACAAAGTGTCACCATGTCCGCAGAATGAAGAGGATAGAGGCGATACTTTGATTATATCTGAGGAGGATACCCAACACGTTGGACGGGGCAGATTTTGCCGACGTCCAGCGTTTTGGTCAGGAGGTCAACTCACCACAAAATTCACGATTTTACCGGGCACATAGATTTCTTTGCGCAGCGTTTTCCCGTCCATCTGGCGGACCACGGTTTCCATCTGCCTGGCTTGAGCGACGATTTGGTCCTGCGCCAGGTTTTTGGCAACCGATAGGGTCCCCCGTAATTTCCCGTTGACCTGCACGGAAATCACCACGGTGTCGTCCACCACCAGATCGGGATTGTACGTTGGCCACGACTCATAGGTGAGTGTCTTCGTGCCGCCACAGCGTTCCCATAATTCTTCCGCGGCATGGGGTGCGTAGGGGCTTAGCAGGAGCAGGAAGGAACGCACCACATCCAGGGAAAGGGTTGACTCTTTGTAAGCGGCGTTCACCCACTCCATCATGGCGGAGATAGCGGTATTGAAGCGCATGGCCTCGGTGTCTTCTGTCACCTTTTTAATGGTTTTGTGGTGAAGCTTGAGAAAGTCATCCGATGGATGAGTTCCTTTGACGGCGGCAGAAAGGCTGCCATCGTCTTGAATCAGTAACTTCCAAACCCGTTTTAAAAAACGGTTGACGCCGGTGATGCCGTCCATTTGCCAGGGTTTCGTGGCCTCCAGCGGCCCCATGAACATCTCGTA
>JAKQGS010000055.1 GCA_029556045.1 Pseudomonadota bacterium
AATGCCGTTCTGAAATACCGCTTTCACCGTCGCAGCGCCGCCGCTTTTGACGGTCATCTGGGTGTTCGTTCGGATCCCATTGCCGAAGACGTAGATCCCCGCGACATTTTGATTGACCGTGATCGTAATGGAAATATCGCTGCTGTTGATGAACAGACAAAGGACTTCTACGGGTGCATCGACGCTCAGGGACACTGCTGCATTGGGGGATGATTGCACCACCGAGGTGGTGATATAGCTGTTTTGAGTGATGGATCCTCCCGGCACCGCGGCATTGGGATTAAGGCGGCCGCAGGCATTTTGAAAGGCTTCGTAGGGATCCGTAGGTTCGGGCTTGTCCGGCGAACTGTCGCCACTGGCGGAATCACCGCCTTCCCCAGACTGACCAGCTCCCGTTTGCGTCGAAACTTCAGTATCCCCATCCCCATCGGTTTTGGTATCCACCGTGGTGCCACCACCGGAGGCGGAGGTTTCCACCCCACCGGTCCCGACTTTAACTTTGGCGGAGCTATCGCCGCTTTTCGCACCGATATTCAAGCTGCCGCAGCCGCCCAGCGCAGCCACTAAGGCGCTGAGGGCCACGATTTGATTCTGACGTTTCGGTAAGGATTGCATGACAGGCACCTCCCTCAAAGGAACACAGCTCCGCTATCGGAGAGTGGCGGGAGAGAGATGAGCTTTTATTTATTTTTACTATATTTAACTATTATTGTACTATATTGCGCTATTTTTGATAGCAAATTAAACCATACGGGGTGTCGCACCGCAGCGAGTATATGGTTTTAAGCTGCATCGTTTTCAAATTCAACTTTGTATGTGATGCTAGGCATGTGAATCACGATGGCATTGTAATCAAAGGCGAGGCGTGGAGCCTTGGTTTTCCGCCCATCGTCCATTTTTTCAAATATTATGAACCCGTGTCCTTCCAGAACACGGCAATCACGAATCACGTTCTGGGTTGTACGACCCAGAATTTTAGCAAGCTGGTAGATCGATGGCGGCTGATGCTTATAGATGGCCGCTAAGATCGCATACTTCTGATCACTCATGACCTGCTGGTAAGCGACAACAGACACGAAACGCAGCTCGTTTCGCGGCTGTTTCTGCTGCTTGCCCTTTCGGACTGCTGCACTCAAGCTTTTTTCCGCACGCCCCAAAAAATCATCGAACGATTCAAACAAAATATGGAGTGGTTTGATCTTCATCCCGCCAAAACCTCCGATACAAGCCGTTGAAATTCACGCAAGGCTTCCAGATAGTCATGAGTCGCAAGGGATCGACGATATGATTTATCCTCAGGTAGCCGCGTATGGGCGTGAAAGCCAAAAGGAGCATGGTTGTCCACCAATACTCTAGGCTTCTTATCGATGACATCGATCAACACGTACCTCACTTTCACACCCTCGGGGTATTTCGCCGAAGGTTTAACCTTATAGGCCCTAAGCTCCACCCGATATCGTTCGGACAGCGATAAGTTCTCTTCAATCAAAACATCGGCATCAGCCATAGTAGCCCAACCGTCAATAGTACTCTTTTCAAGCACTATCAGATCAGAACCTATGCGTCAAGACAAAGCACCTGGGCTTTGACGCACTAGATTCGGGTAAAACTTACCGCGCCATCCTGGCTTTCGATTTTTCCACTCCGTCCATGTCAATACCGGAAGACGAGTGCATTCTAACCGTTTCCGCCTTTGCCACCAGAGACGACGGTGCTGGCAGCCCCAGTGCATATTGACTCTGACCTTTTGCATAGTGAATGGGAAAAAAAGGCATCCCGACGCTGATTTGAGATCCTTCACTGCGTTCAGGATAATGGGTTGGCCAACTAAGGATGATGGCTTCAACATCCCGTTAAGATTTTTTAAGGGGCGTACAGCTTGTGCCGTTCTTCCGTGATGTCGGCCCGTTCCAAATACTCGTTATAGGTCATCTCGCGGTTGATAAAACCGCGGGGGGTTAACTCCACGATACGGGTGGCCAGCGACTCGATCATCTCGCGGTCTTTGGAAATCAGCAGAATGGTGCCCTTAAAGTCCGCCAGCCCCTTGTTTAATGCGGTGATGGACTCCAGATCCAGGTGGTTGGTGGGTTCATCCAGCACCAGCACGTTGGCCCGCTTCATCATCATGCGGGACAGCATGCAACGGACTTTTTCGCCCCCGGACAGAACGTTGGTCTGCTTCAGCACTTCCTGGCCGCTGAATAACATTTTACCGAGAAAGCCCCGCAGGTACTCCTCC
>JAKQGS010000073.1 GCA_029556045.1 Pseudomonadota bacterium
TTATGAGCTGCTCAGCGATTTGCCCATGTCGTCCATACTGGAATTGAAAGACATGATGCAGCGGGGCGAAGTGCATCCCAAAACCGTGAAGGTGCGACTGGCAAAGGAAATGGTGGCCCGGTTCCACTCACCGGAGGCTGCTGACGAGGCGGAACATGCCTTTGAACAGGTCTTTACCCGCCATGAATTGCCCGATGATATTGAAGAAGTGCGGTTGCCCAGATCCAAAGAGGTTGTCTGGCTACCAAAACTGCTTTTGGATGCGGGGTTGGTGAAATCCACCTCGGATGGGCGGCGGATGATTCAACAAAAGGCGGTAAGTCTGGATGGCGCAAAAGTTGAGGATGTTGACGCCTCGGTTCCCGCGCAGGGCGCTGTGTTGCTGAAGGTTGGAAAAAGGAGATTTTGCCGGGTGATTTTTTCCTAATCACCCATAAAATGCGGCAATAAAAAAGAGCGGCGTCTCCCGCGGAAACGCCGCTCTTGCTTTTTGATGGTCCAGCCGGGGGAAAAGGGAAAAAAGATTCCGTTCAGGTCGTTTTCTTCTGGCAGTCGCTGCAAATTCCAGTGAATTCAACATGATGCCCCTGGATGAGGTAAGAAGTGGCTGCCGATGCCTCGGCTACCAATTCCTTGACCACAGGCACGTCTATGTCATCGACTCTGCCGCAGACTGAACATCTGATGTGGTAGTGCTCAGCAGTGGTTGCATCAAAACGCTTTTGCGTACCACCCACCTCGATCTTCAAAATCATCCCGCTTTCCGCCATCAATTCCAGGTTGCGATAGACCGTCCCCAGACCGATGCGGGGGAGGCGTTTGCGAACCATGTCGTAGAGTTCATTGGCGGTTGGGTGGGTTTTAACCCTGGATAATTCTTCTAATATGATCTGGCGTTGGGTGGTCAGCCTGATCATTGATGCGGGTGCGTTCATGTGAAACTCTATCACTAAGAATGAGGACTCTGTTAAATAATAATTATCATCAACTAACATGAACACAATTTTCCTGTCAAGCAAGAAGTGGGCGCATCGGCCCGATCGCCTTGTCGGAGATGAAATATGAATATCCGCTCGCTTAGAATTTGGCCTCCCTTGTTGTTGGCGCCCATGGCCGGCCTGACCCACTCGGCGCTTCGCACCACCCTGCTCCTGTATGGAGGAGTGGGGTTACTGAGCACGGAAATGTTGTCCGCATCCCGTCTTCCCGGTGAAAATGAACAGCTTTCCCCTTATTTAATGAAAACAGCCTCGGAGCGCCCACTTTCATACCAGTTGCTTGTAACTGGAGAGGAGCAGATACCGGCGGCAATCCATAAGCTGCGGTCGCTCGGGGCCGATTGTGTCGACATCAATCTGGGTTGTCCGGCTCCACGGGTTCGCCGGATGGGTGGCGGCAGTTGCCTGATGGACGATTTCTCGCGGGTTAGACGGATTCTTGCCTGCTGCAGACGGGAAACAGCGGGCCCCATGAGCGCCAAAATACGTCTTGGAGAGAGCTTCGATGCCTTAAAATTGCGTGATTTTTGCGTGATGTTGGCTGATGAGGGCCTTGATATGCTCACTGTCCATGCCCGCCTGCGCCGGGAATCCTTTGTTCGTCGACCGCACTGGGAATGGATTGGTCAGATCAAGCAATGGATCGATATCCCGGTGGTGGCCAACGGCGGCATCGACAGCGTGGAGACGGCACGGCTTTGTCTGCGGCAAAGTGGGGCCGATGGGCTCATGATCGGCAGGACAGCCGCCACAACCCCCTGGATTTTCGCCGACATTGCCCGGGAGGTTTACGGTGCCGGAATCCCTCGGCTTGAATTGGCTCTCCCGGACCTCTATGCCACCTTTGTCGAGGCGTTGCAGCGTTTCTCGCCGGACCGGCGGTTGGGCCGATTGAAGGAATTCACCCATTATTTTGCCAAAAATTATTTTTTTGGCCACCATCTCGCAACC
>JAKQGS010000081.1 GCA_029556045.1 Pseudomonadota bacterium
GCCTCGCAAAAAAATTGGTCAAAAAAAGGAGAATCAATAAGTGGGAAGATCCGGCGCGTGGTTTTCGATCCAGGCCAGGATACCACCTTGCAGCTGTTTCACATGGTGGTGTCCAGCTTGCCGTAAGCTCTCCACGGCGCGCCGGGAGCGGGTCCCCGATTTACAAAAGATGATCACCTGCCTCGCGGTTGGGGTCAGGCCAGAGATTTCCGCTAGCAGTCGCTCCTCCGCAATGGCCACGGCCTGGGGGAGGGATACGATCTCCCGCTCCTGCGGGGAGCGGATGTCGATGAGTAGATAGGAATCGGGATCCGCCGCGACGACCTGTGACGCAATTCCCCAATCGTTGTTTTCTGAAGTGACGACGAAGCTGTCAGTTTTGGTCGCTCCTGGTGATAAGTTGTCTGCACAAACCGGGCAGTGAGGATCTTTAGCAAACTGAAAAGTCCGAAAGTTTGCCCCCAGTGCATCGTAGACCAACAGCCGCCCTGTCAGCAGGTCACCCAAGCCCAAAAGAATTTTTAAGGTTTCGGTGGCCTGCAGGGTTCCAATGACGCCCGGCAGGATCCCAAACACGCCTGCAACGGAGCAGTTTTGCACTTTGTCCGCAGGAGGTGCCGCCGGGAAGAGGCAACGGTAACAGGGGCCCTCCTTCGGCATAAAGGTGGTGACCTGCCCTTCAAAGCGGAAAATGCTGCCATGAACAAGGGGGATGCTGTGCGTTATACAGACATCATTCAGCACGTAGCGGGTGGCAAAATTATCCGTGCAATCCACAACCACATCATAGTCCTGTATCAGGGATGGTAGATTCTCCGCCGTCACACGGTCAGTAAAAGAATGAATAGATATATGGGGGTTGATGGCCAGCAGATGTTGGCGTGCCACCTCAACTTTGTAGCGGCCAATATCGTCAGTCCGAAACATCACCTGTCTCTGCAGGTTGGTCAGGCTTACCGTATCATGGTCACACAAACCTAAAGTTCCCACTCCGGCAGCGGCCAGATACTGGGCGGCAGGATTCCCCAGGCCCCCAATACCCACAATGAAAACGCGGGCACGTTTCAGACGCAACTGGCCTGCCATACCGACATTTTCGAGAAGGATATGCCGGCTGTAGCGGGTTATTTCTTCCCTTTGTAGTGATTCTTCCATGAGCATCGTCCCATCATCATTTCCATTGAGGCCAATGGACCGAAAACAGCTGAATATAGACCTGCCGGGCCGATTAGGGAAGAGACCGCCCGTTAAAGTCCGGGGTTTTCATTTATAGAGGGGGAGGGTATCCTTATAAAAAACCGACGATAAATGTTGAAACCGAGGGAGACCCTCATGCGGTTGCACCGGGCAGTCTTGCTCATAAATATAATGATATTCATGGCTTGCGGATGTAAGAAGCCGACCCCAGCTCCCAGCCCGGAGCGGCCCCGGAGCGGTGGGTCCGAGGGACAGTCCGGCAGCGATGAAACCATCAGCGAACCGGTGATGATTGGCGGCTCATTTTTGACCTGTCGCTACGACGATAACGCCCCGGTGGAATCTATGGAGATTGGAACCCGCTGCGTGGTGGGGGTTGATAAGAGCAAATCCTTCAAACCCTCGGATTTTGAGGTGCAGTGGAATTTTCGCAATCTCTTCAATGCACCGTTTGCAATCGACGCCGGAAAAATCAAAGCGGACGGCGACTGGATTTGGATCATCCCGTTGCCAGACGACAAATATAAGCACGCCAAAGTTGAAATCAATTTGACCCACCGGGGCAACCGGGGAATCGCGTCGTCCTTTTCCTTTATCGATGGCGAGCTTCGTAAACTGGAGCTTCCCTCCGGAGGCAGCAGTATCCCCTCTTATTATGTGAAGGACCTGGGAGCGTTTGAACTCTCAACAGCGTCTGGAGCGGTGAGTGACACGGCAGCAGGCACGACCCGCACACAGGGGGCCATGGTGGGTATCCCGGTGCGATTGGAAAAATCCCCTGCTCTCTTTAGTTTTCTGTTCCAAAATCTTACGGGGGTGGCGCGGGCCAACAACCGATTGATGCTGGTGCGCAAGGGGCAGGTGATCCAAAGTGTGAATCTGCCGGTGGGTGGTACCTACGTGATGTTTGAAGGACTGAATCTATCCGAGACAGGTGTCTATATGATTGTCCTCGCCGATGCCTCGACGCTGGATGGGCAGGCTCGGGACGGTGTGACCCTGAAGTCCGGACAGATCACCACCAGCGTTGAAACGGTGGTGGGAGCGCCCGTTGTCATGAACGCCATCAGTGATCCTGTCATTGAAACTTTTAGCGAAGATGCCTCTGTGAAGAGCGAGTACTTCCCCAAATAAACAGCAATTTATCTTTATCTTTGGCGGCTGAATTTAACAGCGGCGGCATTGCCATCAATATACTCAAAATCATTCAGCATGCGGATGATCTTAATGACCGATTGAGGATTTTCCGGTCTGGATGGGTTATTGGCAGTGCAGATGTACTTATAAAACGAGGCTGAAATGGAAGAACTGGCGCTGCCCACATCCTCGCAGGCAAAAATTTGTGTTCCCGAACAGGTGCTGGTTCCGGTCGGTCGATAGGTGACCAGAATAAACTCCGGTTTGGTATTGGATTCATAAAACGGGATGACATCCAGTGTGCACTGTGAATCCTTTGATACATAAAGCCCATGCGCAAAATAAACGGCAGCCAGCCGAGAGCGGGGTGCCGTGGATACAATCTGAATTTCTGAAAGTTGATCCCGGTGTGCCTCAATAAATTCCCCGAGAAGATTCATGGGGAGGAGATTCTCATCCGGAAAGTGCTGAAC
>JAKQGS010000086.1 GCA_029556045.1 Pseudomonadota bacterium
AACACCTGGGGTGGCAATTTCCACCAGATCACCCTCCCGACCAATAAGAAAAATATTGGCAGCAGTGGCCTCTGTGATTTCCTGCTCACTATTGACCCAGAGGACATCGTCAAAACCCTCGGTGTTGGCTCTGACCAGGGCATTGATGCTTCTTTGGTATCCCGTGCTCTTGTGCTGCGGATCTCGCTGGGTATATCCCAGGGAACGCCGCTTCATGGTCACACCCTGCTCCCAGGCGGTGCCGGGCTCAGGTGGCGCGGGGAGACAGTAGATAACTTTTGTGGGAGCGTGGTTCGGACTGGGGCGTAAACCCAGGCCAGTGCCGCGGCTGATTTCCACCCGCACCATGGTTTTGGGAAACCGGCAGTGGTCAACCAGGGCCTGCAGTTCAAAGGCCAGTGCCTCCCGGCCCCAGGGCAGGTCGATGCTGCAAGCATCGGCGGTGTCCCAAAGTCTATCCAAGTGTTCGTCTAAATTGAGTATTTTGGAAGCAAACGCCACCCAGACCTCGACGATCGCATCCCCATAGAGAAAGCCGCGATCGAACGGAGACAGGCTGCACTGGTCCGGTGCCATGACCTTCCCATTAAAAGAAATTAAACCTTCCATTAGAATCCTTGTGATTATTTAAAAACAATGATAAAAGGCGGCGCTTTGTCTCGCTACGTGACGTCAGGATTAGGGGAGAGTCTATCCTTATGGATCAGTCGACCGCCATTGAAAAAAAAGTCCATCTTATTTCCTTGGGTTGTGCCCGCAATCGGGTTGACTCCGAAGTCATGCTGGGAACGCTCCTGCAGCGCCATTGGCGGGTGACCGACGATGCGGAACATGCGGATGCCGTGGTGATCAACACCTGTGGTTTCATAGGCGCTGCAAAAGAGGAGAGCATCGACACCATCCTGTCGGCGGCGGAACTCAAAAAAGAAAACCCTAACATGAAGATCGTGGTGGCCGGATGCCTCACGCAGCGCTACAAAACGCAGTTGGCAGAAGGTCTGCCGGAGGTTGATCTGTTTATTGGAACGGATGAATTTTCCAAAATCGGCGAGTTTCTTGAACAGGATTTGCCGCAGGGAACCATCAAAGCCCGTCGTACCCATTACCTTTACTCTGGTGAATTACCGAAGAAAAATACCCTCTCGAAATCGTCTGCCTATGTCAAGGTGGCGGAAGGCTGCCAGCATAACTGCAGCTTCTGCATCATACCGGCTATCCGCGGGAAATTGCGCTCCCGTCCCATCGGAAGTGTGGTCGCGGAAGTTCGCAAATTGGCGGATGAAGGGATCAAGGAAATCAATTTGATCGCCCAGGACCTGGCCGCCTATGGGCGGGACGTTGGGACGACAGACCTGCTGGCTCTACTGAAAGAGCTGGTACAGATCGAAGGTATCGCCTGGATCCGGCTCCTCTATGTCTATCCGGAAAACATCAGCGACGAGTTTCTGGAATTTTTTGCCAGCCAACCAAAGATCGTCAAGTACCTGGATATTCCGGTCCAACATGCCAGCGATCGCCTGCTGGAAAAAATGAATCGTTGTGTCACGCAGGAAAATCTCCGGCAGACCATTCAAAAACTTCGTCGCGTGGTGCCGGATGTGGCGATCCGTACCTCCGTGATGGTTGGGTTTCCAGGAGAAACGGACGAGGATTTCCATACTCTGCTTGATTTCATCCAGGATATGAGATTTACGCACCTGGGTTGTTTTCAGTACTCCCCCGAGGAGGGCACGGTCGCGGGTCGTATGAAGGATCAAATCGACGATGAAGTCAAAGCGCTACGGTATGCCCGCCTCATGGAAGTGCAAAAAGAAATTTCAAAGCAGCATCTGGCTTCACTCGTGGGTCGGACTTTCCCAGTGCTGGTGCAGGGGCTCAGTGACGAAACAGATTTGCTGGCGGAAGGTCGCCTCTCCTATCAGGCCCCGGAAGTGGATGGAGTGGTTTATATCAACGACGGTCACATTGTGCCGGGCTCAGTGCAGATGGTCACCATCACGGAATCTCATGATTATGACCTAGTGGGACACGTGATTGATGCCTGAAAGGGGGATCTGGTGGTAAAACCATCCAGCAAAGAGCCGGTTTTTTTAATCACGGAAGAGCAGGTTATCAAACAAAGTCCATTGGCCGCGGAATTTCTGGCACGACGTTCGCGCCAGAACGATGTGGTGATGCAGGCCGATAATGGACTGATCAAGCGTTTTTACAACATAGACCATAACGCCTATCTCGAGGGTGGGGCTATCCCAGCCCTATATAAGGAACTCATGGGCTTGAGTGGATCCCTGATCCTCCGTTGTGATGATTGTGTGATGTATCATGTGATTCAGGCCTATCGTTTGGGTGCGGAAAGGGTGGCGGTCGAAGAGTCCATGAATATCGCTCTGGTGATTGGCGGCAGCATTGTGGTGCCTCATTTGCGCCGCGCGTATCTTCTGTTGGCAGAACTCTATTCTCCCTAAAATTGTCCCGGTTTTGGGATTTTGATGTCCCGTTCACGGCCTTCCAGACCCGCTCAATTGATGCGTGGTTAAATTTTCTGCAATGGTTTCAGAGGGTTTTACGGCTGGCTCTTGTTGGCCCCCTTTTTGCTTTTTCTGCTCTGCAATTATTTGAGGAGAGTCAAAGCATGGGCAATGATCTTAAAAACCACGATTTACCATCATCTTCCGCTGTGGAGGTTCAAGCTTTATTGGACCGCATAGGCAGGGCTATGGAACAGGACACCCACCTTTATCCGCTTATCGCAGAGCTTGAGAAAACGGTGCTGGCCCGGGCCATGGAACGGCATCCTTCCTACAAGGGGTTGTGCAGGGCTTTAAGGATTCCGCAGGCCACCTTTTTTCTAAAGAAAAAAAACTATTT
>JAKQGS010000123.1 GCA_029556045.1 Pseudomonadota bacterium
AGTCTGCAAAAGGAGCCTGCCCACCGGAGAGTGGTCTTTTGCTGAGTGGTGGCAAGGTGGTGACTTGGCTTGATCGCACCCAGGGCACTTTGGACAGTGGCCTGCAAAAGCCGTGGTCCCGCTACCAGCAGGGTATTCGAAAACAGTATCAGCAGTGGGTGGCCCGCAAGAAAAAGGAAAATGCCCTGTCCCCCTTTGCGGGGGCACAGTCCTGCCAGAGTTGTCATGGGGCGGAATATGAGGCATGGGCGGCATCCCGCCATGCTCAGGCTCTGGTGACATTGCAGGCCAAACATAAGGATCAGGATAAGGCCTGTGTGACCTGCCATGTGGTGGGATTTGATCAGGCGGGTGGTTTTATCGACGCTGCCACCACAACGCTTTTAGCGGGTGTGCAGTGTGAAAACTGTCATGGACCCCGACGGCAGCACACGCGGGATCCCCATACCTTTAAAGGCACGGCAGGGGAGGGGCAAAAGGTCTGCGCCTCCTGCCATCACGTGCCCCACTCCGCGGCATTCCGCTTTGAGGATTACTGGCCCAAAATTAAACATGGAAAGGGGTCTTGACCCATGCCGCTCACGCCTGCGACCCTGCTGGCCGTTGATGATGAATCACCGATCCTCAGCATTTATGACATGCTGTTTGGGGCCGACTTTATCCTGGAGAAAGCCCAGACCGGGGCTGAATTGATGGACAAGTTGGAAACCATCACTCCAGCGGTGGTGCTGCTGGACATCGGGCTGCCGGATGCCTCCGGCTACGATCTTTGCCGGCGTATCAAAGAAGACCCCCGATTTGATCGGACCCGCGTGGTGATGGTGTCGGCCCAACCAGGACTGACCATCCGCCTGCAATCCTACCAGGCCAAGGCGGATGATTATGTGCTGAAGCCCTTTGATCACAAGGAGCTGAAGGCCAAAGTGCAGGCTTATGCCAAAATGCACGAGATCGAAGCAAGACTTCAGGAACAGAATAGCCGCCTGCAGGAAATGGCGGATCTCAAGGATCGGCTGTTATCCGAGATGAGCCATGAGATACGCACACCACTGACCGCGATGTTGGGTATGACCGAGCTGTTGGCGGAATCGTCCCTCGATCCGAAACAAAGACAGTATATTCATGTTTTGCAGCGCTCCAGTCAAAATCTGATGGCCATTGTCAATCAGGTGCTGGATCACGCCAAGATCGAGCGGGGGCAGATTCAGCTGGAATCCCGCGAGATCCGTCTGCGGGAGTTGGGGGAAGAGCTGTTGACCCTATTTCAGCCAATGGCACAGAAAAAAGGCCTTCGTTGGGAGTGGGAGACAGCGGATGATGTCCCTCCTGTGGTGCTGGGCGATGGATTTCGTCTGCGGCAAGCGTTGAGCAACTTTATCGGTAATGCCATCAAGTTTACCACGCAGGGGCAAGTCAAGGTGACCGTTATTAAGGAGCATGAGGTGGGGCGGGAGGTTGGCATTGCTATTGCGGTGACAGACACCGGAATGGGGATTCCGGCCGACAAACAGGCCAGCATTTTTTCCGCCTTTGCCCAAGCCGATCAAACGGTGGAGAGGCGATTTGGGGGGACTGGCCTGGGATTAAACATCTCCAAAAAGATCATCGATGCGATGGGCGGCACCATCGAGGTGTCCAGTCAGGTGGGACAGGGGACATCGTTTGTGGTGCGGGTGCCGATGCGGGGGATGGCGGAGGACAAAACGGCATCAAGCGGAGCCACCCATGCTTTGAATCGTATTCTGGTATGGGAGCCTCAGCCTCGGATGCAGGGCCTTTGGCGGGATCTCCTCGCGAGTCGCTTCGATGAGATGATCATGGTGGATGATGTGGGTCAGATCATCCCCACATTAACGGCGGTCCGGGGGCAGGAAAACTCCTATCGGGGGGTGGTCCTGGCAGGGGCGATCGATGCGGCGGCTGATGCCGATGTGATCCGCCAGATCCGGAAGCATCGGCGCCTTTGGCAATTGCCGATATTGGCGGCGATTCCAGACCTGCCCCAAAAAGACTGGGGCCGACTTGGGATCGGGGATCAGTTGACTTACACCTTTCTGGAACATGCCAGTCCTTCGGAAGTGGTGCCCAGGGCCGGGCGATGGCTGGATGAAAAGGCGGCAGCTCCGTATCGGGTGCTGATTGTGGAAGATGACGAAGATATCCGGGATTATCTGGCGGCCATCGTCGAGGATTTCGGAGTCAAGGTGTCCGTGGCCTCTTCTGGCAAGGAAGCCCTGCGGATTCTGCAGGAGTCAGTGCAGGACATGGTGCTGGCGGATATCCGTATGGTGGAAATGGACGGCCTGGCGTTGCTGCAGCATCTGCGCAAGATGGGGGCCGATATACCCTTTATCTACCTATCGGGCTACCTTGAAAAATCAAACGTCCTGCAGGGATTTCGTCTTGGCGCTTTTGAAATGCTGGAAAAGCCCATCAAAGAAGATGCGTTGTTTGACGCTTTAAGCCGCCTGCTGGTCAAACGTCCGCGTTTGCAGGCTCCCGTACTCGCCCCTCTTTCGGTCAAAGATGGACAGGTCCGGCAAATTCTGGTGCTGGATGATTGCGAGCAAACTGGATTTCTCTATCGTGTTTATCTGAAGCCGTTTCAGGCGCAAGTGCACGTGGCTCACAACGCCGAAGAGGCTGCTGATTTCCTGCGGACGCAACCGATCGATCTTCTGGTGATGGATCTGAACATCCCGGGCATCAATACCCGGGATTTTCTGCAGCTACTGCAGGCCAGAGATCCCCAAAAGTCTGTACCGGTGCTGATGGTGACCGGAGACAGTGAAGAGCAGGTGCGGGAAGCTCTCGGGGATGGAGGACTATACCAGCAATATCTACGTAAGCCTCTGCGGCGCGTGGAGCTGGTGCAGGCCATCAATGAACTTTTGAAGATGCCTGCAGAGGGGTAATCTCATTTAAGGCGTATAGAGATCCAGGCTCAACTGGTACACATCATCATGGCGGGTGTGCAGCGATGCGGCGTAAATGTCTTGCAGTAGACGAAGATACTCAATTTTAAGCTGCTTTTTGCGCGCAGGATTGGCGATAAACCA
>JAKQGS010000505.1 GCA_029556045.1 Pseudomonadota bacterium
TGGCGTCCGAGCGCATACCGATTTGATGGGCCTGTCGATGAATCGAGAGCCATTGCTGGGCATCCAGCGTTGGCGAAAGTCCCCTTGATCGCGCTGAGGGGCCCCCAAACAGTCCTGCTCCTCGCCCGTCCAGGCTTTCCACTCCGTGGGCGTAAAGCGATTCCAGTAGTGATCGAGGCTTCAAATCCTCCCGCTGGGCATATTCGAAGATATGTCGGGCGGATAGGGCCCGGATACCGATCTTGGGATAGGCCGCCCGCATAGACCGTAAAATGGTGAGTAGGTCGCCAAAGGAAATGCGGGCGGGATGAAGCGAACCAAAGCGGAATTCCGTGGTGGTGGGGGTCACCACCGCTGCGCAGCGGTTGAGGATCGTTGTGATCAAGGTGTCCAGCGAGGGACTTTCGTCGGATAGGTCCCAGGTGGTGCGGACGTAACGATGCTCGTTAAACCAGACAGCCGTGCCATTCAGGCGGAGCTTGATGTGATGCGCTAATGAGCCGAGATCAAGAATGCTGGCGTGACGGTAAAGTGAAAGAATCTGCTGGTCGTCAAGTCTTTGGCGACGCTCAATCTTGGAAATCGCGTTTTCATATGCCGGCTGCAACGTGGTGCGTCTATCTCGAAATAAGGACACTGTTTATGATAAAAAAGGAAGATATCATAGACGCAGAGGGATTACCAATATCCCATCAGGGGCTGTTTCATAAATAGGCAAATGGGAAAGCCCGGTGGCTGGTCCGAGCTGTCTTTAACAAGGCTATGGTACGTTCGCGCCGCAGGCTTAATTATTCATTTAAGCTGGGAACATCGGCGGCTTGATTAACCTCCGTTGTTTTTGTGTCGGTATCGACATCAAGGGAAGTCGTATCCGGACTGCTGGATGTGTCGGTGGACGGAGTGGGCATCGGATCCGACGGGCTTAAAGCCGAATAAAAAGTGAGAGGGCTAGTGGAGCGGAACTCGATGGAACCGACTCCAAAGTAGTCAGTGCTTTCATCTTGAAGCTTCAATTTGAGATAGTACAAGCCTTTTTTGGCTGTAAAACCATCCAGCATCAAAATCGCTCCCTGATCAAAATTTTTACTGGTGATTTGGGTGGTGCCATCGGTAACAATGGCCAGGTGCTTGTTGCTTAAGACGCTGCAAATATCTTTGATGATGATACCCACACTGGTGTTGTCGGTTTTCACTTCAAACGGAATTTGAACATAGGTGCCTTCAGCCAGACGGGACTGGTCGCTGGGGCAGCCGTTAGCACCCTTGCCGGGCTTGCCAATAAAATAATCTCCCTTGCCACCGATGGTATCGATGTACATGTTGATGGTTTGGGGTATGGTGGTCACATTTTTCGCGTCAACCGTGGCAACTTGCGTTTTGGTGGTGTTGGTGGGTAAATAAGTCAGTGCAGCAGCCACGTTTGAGCCGGTGACCTGGGTTTCAGGAGCTTGCATGTACCAGTGGTAGGTTTCATCTTCTGCGGGGGCATCGGTTGCAGAGGTGGTTAACTCCTCGTTCAGGGGGCTGTAAAGCGCAAGGGAGGCTTTGATGGTATTACGGTTAAGAGCCACCCGCTGGGTGGAGCCATCTTCTTTTTTAGCCATGATGGCGCACCCAGTGCCAACCTTGCCGGTCTCTTTTTGCAGACTGGGATCTGCGACACAATGGAGAAAGGCTCCCCCGACCATCACAGGTTCCGAGATTTGCTCTGCCTCCTGGTCCTCATCCTCTGATTTGACTTCCTGCTTTTCGGCGCTGTCATAGGTCAGCATGCCGCCTTGGCGGGTGCAGGCCCCGACGAGTAGAAAAAGACCCAACCCCACAGGCCATACCATGCCATGATGATGGAAAGGGGAGATTGTGCGTAGGCGCATAAAAACCTCGTGACACTCTGGTTAAAAGTACGCAGATGACCTATTTAGTTTATCGGCATTTTGCGGGCAAAACTTGAGTTGTTTCAGGAGAAATAAGAATTAAATGTAGGGACCTGGGGTGGAGGATGAGTGCCCCGGATAAGGTAATCCGGGGTCCAGGAAGCGGATGAAGCTTACGGCTGGTAAAGAATCTCCACGGTGGCCATGTGGGTTGAACCGTCCTGGCCTTTGGCGGTGACCTTTACAATATTGCGGGTCGATTCGCCTTTTTTACCCAGCAGGAAAAAGGGCTGTGTTTCGTAAACCCAAACCGCATCACGACTGGTATCTTTCTTAAGATGTTGCAAACCAAGATTTTCCTCAGGGCGGTAGGGAGCGATGGTCAGGGTCGCCCGACCGGTGCTCTCGTCGATGCTGCCTTCTGGAAACTCCAGAATTTTATCCGCCAGTTCATCGGCATTGGCTGCGGTGCGAACTCGGTCTTTGGATCCCGCGACGTCAGCGAGAACTTCGATGGCTCCCGGAACATCACCCAGCAAAAGAGCATTCAGGGTCAGGTTGTCGATCACTTCACGGAAATGAGCGCCAGCCTGGGAACCCGCCTGTTTGGCGGCCGCATGGTCGTTGCCGGGCATGCCGGGGGAGGTGGGTTGGCCATCAGAAATGAAGTAAACCACCTTACGCCCATACACCGGCATCAACAATGCTTCAGATACCTGAAAAGCAGCTTGATAATTGGTGGAGGAGTTGACCATTTCGCCATTCATGCGTCCGGAGATACCACCTGGGTTATCAAGCGGAATGCCGGCAGGAGCACCGGTGGTGGCGGGATCCAGACCAAACTCCATTTCGTCCTGCACCACGGTCTGGCAAAAGACGTCTTTCGTCACATGTTTTTCAAACTCATCGATCGGGATGATGGGAATGATGCGGCTTTTCAGGACGTTGCCGGCAAAGGGCACCAGTCCCACATTGATTTTGTCGCCCACTTTTTTGGCTTGTTCGATCTTTTTCATGATGGCTTCCGCAGCCCGCAAGCGGCCGCATGAGCCATTGATCTGGGGATCATTCCCAGGAAGGGTCTGGCTCAGGTTTTCTTCGGGGTGATGTTCGCCCATGGATCCGGAGTAGTCCACGATAAAGAAAATGGTCAAAGCGTCGTTGGCTTTGGGGCAGAATTCCCCTTTAACCGTCGCGGCAATTTTCATATCGGGCTCGGTTTTGACCGGTGGCGCTTCCGGCAGCTCTTTTTTAGGTGGTTCTTTGGTCAGGATATCTTCTCCTGCTCCCAAAAAGATTTTCTCAATCCCGTCCATGCTGTCCTTGTCGGTGGGCATGGTTTCGACCGGTGGCTTGATATCTTCGGGGTTGGCTCCGACTTTGATCACCGCCCCCTGGGAGTTGTCGCAGGTGAGCTGAAACGTCTGTTTTACGGGCTCCCCATTGGGACCCAGTTTTTCGCCGGGGACAGGGCCACCGTTTTTGCGGTCGTTTTCATTGTGTGTCAGAATGCTTACGTCCAGAGGTTCCTTCTTGGGCTCATACATCCCACCGGCATCCTCGGAGTTACCCTTATTGGCTGGACCGGTTTTACCACTAAAGTTACCACCATTGCAGGCGGTTAAGGTCAGAGCCAGAGCAAGGCTGTAGGAAAATCCATAGAGTTTCATGATGTCCCTCGTATTGGTCAAAGCAAACATTCCGATACCGCAATGGTTGCAAACCACAGGCCAATTCGCTTGTTTTTCAACTTATTGTAATGACTAAGTTTTGCAGAGCTGGGGCTGCCTAAGGACTTGTCAGGTGCCAGAACTGTCAAGTCTTTAGGCAGATGGTTTGACGACTTTTAATCAAAGGAGCAGTAGTCAAGGTACAGATCAATTGACTGCCCATCTTCCAACAGCAGGATCGGTTGCTCGGAGGTCGAGAACTCAACCGTAAATTGGACGGTAATGTCGGTCGGCGATACAGTGGTGGCGACTTGGCCAGAAATTGTTCCCCCAGTGGGGCGGCACTTACCATTCTTGTCAAACGTGACGTTGCTGAAAGTCAGCCGAATCATCGAACCATTGCTTTGTTCCGCAATGATGCTACCCGACTGAATGGTACTCTGAGTGGGCGATTTCGCGGAATTTTCAAAATCCCGGCGGACCACCATAGGTTCACCCTCTGCGGTGTAAACATGGGATGTAATTTCAGCCACACCTGCCACAGGGTTTTCCCAGTGACTGGTGCGCAGGAAATCATGGGTGATGGACTGTTCAATCGACAGAGGGTTCTGCTCCAGTTTGGTGCTGACGATCGAACGTGATCCTGAAGACTCATACCGATCATTTCTGATGGTAGCATCCGTGCCATCCTTTGAGCTGCGACGGATCGTGCGCTGGCGCTTTTTGGAGAAGGTGATGTCCGCTTTCCATTCCGACATCCGACCCACGTCAAAGGATGCCTTGCGACCACTGGCATTGCAGGAAATGCCTTCTTCAGAACCGGAATATCGTGCGGTCATGAGGTCGGAAAAGC
>JAKQGS010000181.1 GCA_029556045.1 Pseudomonadota bacterium
CCCTCCGTCATAGATCAGCCGCCCCTCTTCGAGACCGGTATTGTTGACGTATAAATAGTGCACCTGCATGGCGCGACTGTTTTGTGAGATAAGAGTTTCCCGCACACGAATTTTACCGAGAGCAAAATGGGAAGCGCTGGGATTCACCACCAGCTCAACGCCTGAACGAGCGTGAGCAACGGCACCGGGAACGGCACCCCAGGCTTCCTCACAGATTTCGATAGCCATTCGCCAGGTGCCAAACCGATACTGGCAGTCCCCAAAGGGAACGGTCTGACCGCACACGGAGATTTCCGAAACCATGTTGGAAGGCCATGGTTTAAACCAGCGGCCTTCGTAATGAACACCCTCGCGGGGTAACAGCTTCTTGGGATTCACCCCCAAAATCCTGCCGTTTTGCACCACCACTGCCGCATTATAGGCGGCTCCGCCCCAATAAACCGGTAGACTCAGCACCACCACCATCCCGCCGGTGCGGGGAAGCAGTGTTCCCAGAGAATCTTCCGCCTGGCGCATCGTTGTGGGATGAAAAAACATGTCTTCGCAATTATAGCCGCTGATGCACAGCTCCGGAAAACCAAGGACTTGCACCCCTTGTTGCCGCGCATCATCCAGACACTTTTCCAAACGCTGAACATTACCATCCCAATCAAGCGGCGTTTGATTAACGGTGGCTCCGGCAATACGAATCACTTCCAAAATTCGTTCCTCACGAAAGTCCGGGCCCAACAGGTCCGGCGGTGTTGTTACATTTTCTCCGGTGGCGCCATCCCCAGCAGATTCAGCCCCGTCTTCAGCACCACACAAAAACCGTCGATCAGCGCCAAACGCGCCAATTTCAGAGCCTCGGTTTCAGCTTTAAGCACGGAAACATGGCTGTGAAAGCGGTTGTACACCTTGCACATATTGTAAATGTGATGAGCCAGAATACTGGGTTTGTTGGTTTCACAGGCCTGCTCCACCATGGTATTAAAGTCAACCATGTAGGCCAGCAATTCCCGCTCTTCCTCAGCCGTCAACAGGGTCAAATCCGCCCTTTGATAGGTGCGGGCATCGATGCCGGATTTGCGCAGGATCGACTGGGTGCGGGCATAGGCGTACATCAGATAGGGGCCGGTATTGCCCTCAAAACTGAGCCAGTCCGCGAGATCAAACACGATGTCTTTGCTGGGATCCGAACAGATCATGCCATAGCGGATGGCCCCCACGCAGAGCAACCGGTTGGTCGCCGCCAACTCCTCAGCCGTCCATTCTTCCGCATACTTGTTGAGAAAACGCCCCAGTTCGGCGCTCATGCGATCTTTGAGCTCGGAAAAAGCGATGATGTTTCCTTTGCGAGAAGACATTTTGCCATCCGGCAGCACCACCATGCCATAACTCAGGTGATGACATTGTTTGGCCTGCTCAAACCCCATCAGTTCCAACGTTTTAAAAACCTGCCGAAAGTGAAGATTCTGCTCCGAAGCCACCACGTAAACCGAGCGGTCGATCTTATAGTCGTTGAATTTGCGGCGGGCCAGGGCCAGATCTTTCGTGGCGTAAAGGGTATTGCCGTCCCGTTTGCGCAACAGGCAAAAGCCCAGTTTCCAAGGCTTCAGATCGATGCCGATGGCCCCCTGGTCCTCAACAAAAATCCCCTTCTTCAGATATTCGTCCACGATCGACTGGCTTTCTTCCGAAACATCCGATTCGTAAAAGTAGTGGTCAAAACGGGCGCCGACCCACTGGTAAATTTCCTGGAAGATCTCCATCGACCAGTGGCGGGTTTCCCGCCACATATCAAATATTGGCCCATGCTTGGATTCGATGCCCCGCAACACCTCGGAAATTTCCTGCTCGTACACCTTACGATCATCGTCGCTGGCATCTTCCAGGAACAACGTGGCGTGGGTGTATTGCGCCCCCAGCCATTCCCCCCGTCCTTCCGCGGGAGCCGTCAAATTCAGTTTACGAATGTACCAGAGGCATTTGGCGATGTGCGCTCCCTCGTCACCGATGTAATTGACCGCATGCACGGGATAACCGCAGTATTCATAGAGGCGCCAGAGGCTGTCCCCCAGTGCCACATTACGCATATGACCCACGTGAAAAATCTTGTGGGTATTAGGCTGTGAGTATTCAATCATCACCCGGGTCTGGCCATGCTGCCCAAATCGCTGCAACCCTTCCCCCAGATCTCCCTTGAGTATCGGTGGGAGCGCGGCTGCCGCCAAAACGCCGGTATTCAGGCGGATATTGAGAAAGGCACCGGCGTTGTCCACCGACTTTATCCACAATCCATCCCCAGCTGGCAGGCTCCCTTTGAGAGCCTCCGCAATGTCCTGGGGCTTGCGTCCCGTGCTTTTGGCAAAGCGAAAGCAGGGCACCGCATAATCCCCCAGTTGAAAATCCGGCGGACGCTCAATGCTTTTATAAATATCGAAAAGAGGCGGAACATCCGTGGCCCCTGACTCACCGATGAGCTGCATCAAACCATCTCGCAGAAATTGCGCCGTCTTCCATCGTGGCAGGTCGATAGCCTCCCGCAGTTGATCCATGGTTTGGGTGGCGATCATAGACTGTTTTCCCTTCCTCTCATCGTGTGCAATCCGCAGCCTGTACCTCAGGC
Organism: Pseudomonadota bacterium; assembly: GCA_029556045.1. Next base: position 2,609 of record JAKQGS010000181.1, read on the forward strand.
CCTGGGATTGATTTTTAAGCAGAATCTACATACCGGATGTTACGGGCAAATCACAGCCCTTCCCTC
>JAKQGS010000506.1 GCA_029556045.1 Pseudomonadota bacterium
GGTGCTGTGCTGGGGGCGCTTTCGCTGCTGCTACTACTGCTACTGGAGGCCGCCGCCTCACCGCCCGAGGCCGGCTTGCCACCAGCCTTATTATAACCCTCCGAATACCAGCCTCCTCCCTTCAGTTGAAAGGCTGTTTGGCTCATCAGCTTAAACATAGGGCCCTTGGAACAGCTGGGGCAGCTTTCCGGGTCGGGATCCGACATTTTCATCAGGAATTCCGTGACGGTTTCACAGTTTTGGCATTGATATTCATACAAAGGCATAACATCCCTCACTGGTTTGTATGGGAACCGCCTTAAATTGATGTCTTTTAGATTTTTGTCAAGGGGGGAATGTTCGAGACCCTTCCCCGATCAACTTCGGGGCCAGGGTCTCGTTAATTTTCAGAAGTTGCTATTGTTCCCGCTGCCGCCACCCATAAAGGCCGAGTCCACCCGCTGACGCAGCTCCTGGCCGGTCTTCCAACGGGGCAGGCGTTTTTCCGGAACCGTGATATTGGTGCCGGTTTTGGGGTTACGGCCCTGATAGGATTTGTATTCTTTGACGGTGAAAGCGCCAAATCCCCGGATTTCCACACGTTCGCCATGGCACAGGGTGTCGATGATACCGTTGAAAAACAGATCCACCACTTCTTCGGCTTTGGCTAATGTGATGTCAGCACGCTCTGCAAGTTGTTCGATCAGTTCTGACTTAACCATGGATTTCCCCTCTTTGAGAACTTCTTTGATATTCATATCTTATCAGGAGCTGTAAAAAAATTGCAAGTAATTCTATTGGGTTCCTGACAGGAGTTTGCGGATATCCCGAATCACGGGCCGGAGGCCGGTTTCCCGGTGCCATGAAAGCGATTGACACCTCCCGCTAAAGTGGGGATAAATCATCACTCTTAAAGGCTTTTTTCCAAATGGAGAACCATTGGTTATGGATTATATTCCGCTCGAAAAACCCATTGCGGATTTGGAAGTGAAGATCGAAGAACTGCGTCGGCTGGCCATCAGTCAGGCGATTGATCTGGATGGGGAGATTCGCGACTTGGAATCCAAAGCGAAAGAACTGCGAGAAACCATCTTTAAATCTCTGACCCCGCATGAAACCGCCCAACTGTCCCGGCATCCCCGCCGTCCCACCACGCTGGATATCCTGTCGGTGGTGTGTGATTCGTTTATCGAACTGCATGGGGATCGGAACTTTCTCGACGATCAGGCCATCGTGGCGGGCGTGGCCAAAATCAACGGCATGTCGGTGGCGGTGATCGGTCATCAAAAGGGCCGCAACACCAAAGAAAATATCCAGCGGAACTTTGGTATGCCTCGTCCGGAGGGTTACCGGAAAGCCCTGCGTATCATGTCGATGGCGGAACGCTTTGGCCTGCCCATCCTGACGATGGTGGACACCCCGGGAGCTTACCCCGGAGTCGGCGCCGAAGAGCGTGGTCAATCGGAAGCCATCGCGAAAAATATTATGGTGATGAGCCGCCTGCGGGTCCCGATCACAACCTTTGTGATCGGAGAAGGCGGCAGTGGTGGAGCTTTGGCGATTGCGGTGGCCAACAAGGTGCACATGCTGGAGCATTCCATTTATTCGGTGATTTCACCGGAAGGTTGTGCGTCGATCCTGATGAAGGACTCCGCCCGTGCCCCCGAAGCGGCTGAGGCACTCAAGTTAACCGCCAAATACGCTTTGGAGTTCGGCGTGATCGACTCGATCATTCCTGAGCCAGCAGGTGGGGCCCATCGGGACCTCGCGGCGGTGGCTGCCGCCATAAAGGCCCAGATTCTGGCGGATTTCGCGGAGATGAAGCACTGGGACCGCGACCAGGTGGTGAAGTATCGCCATGAAAAATTCCTGCGGATGGGACCGGTGGGTGGCAGCGAAGCCAACACCCACTAGAAGCCATCTCATAATTAGATTCTGCTGCCAAAGGGACGGGGACGCGTGATCAATCAGCAAACCATTCGCCCTTTTGCATTATCCGGCGGGGAAACCCGCACCATCGAAATCCCTGCCGATAAATCCCTGACCCATCGGGCCATTATGCTGGCGTCCTGCGCCGCAGGGCGCAGCCAGTTGTGGAATCCCCTGGAGGGTGAGGATTGCCTGGCGACCCGTCGCTGCTTTGAAGCGTTAGGGGTGACATTTTCCACGATTCACAAGGGATCCACGGTTGGATGGGAGATCACCAGTCCCGGGTGGGATCACTGGATCACCCCTTCCGCGCCACTCGATTGTGGCAATAGCGGTACCACGGCGCGCCTGATGCTGGGTCTGCTGGCGGGTGCACCGGGTATGCAAGCGCAGCTGACCGGGGATGAAAGTCTGCAGCGGCGTCCCATGGGGCGTGTGGTGGCCCCCCTGCGCACCATGGGTGCGGATATTTCCCTGGAGCATGACCATTTGCCAGCCACCGTGCGTGGCCAAACTATGCATGCGTCGTCCTACCGCATGGGGGTCGCCTCCGCCCAGGTTAAATCAGCCCTGCTGTTGGCGGGGGCTCGTTGTGTCGGGGCGACCTCCGTCGGGCTGCCATCAGGATCCCGGGATCATACCGAACGCTGGCTCCGCTGGTTGGGGGTATCCTGCGAGAGTCAGGAAAATCATGGACAAGAGATGGTGACCCTGCGGGGGCCATGGCAGCCGCGGACCTTCACCTACAGCATCCCGGGAGATCCCTCCAGCGCGGCATTTTTTGTAGTTTTGGGGCTGCTGCAGCGGGGCGGAGCCATACGGTTACCGCGGGTGGGCACTAATCCCACCCGCATGGGCTTTGTCAAATTTCTCCGACAGATGGGAGGCAACATTGCTTATGTGGGGGATACTGAAGAGGGACCGGAGCCAATAGCAGAAATCGTGGTTACCGGCGGGCAACCCCTGATGGGGGCCGCCATGGCGGCGGAGGATGTCCCCACTGCCATCGACGAGATCCCGATTCTGGCGGTGGCGGCGGCTTGCGGCCGGGGAATCTCCCGCTTTCACGGGGTGGGTGAATTGCGCTATAAGGAAAGTAACCGGTTAAACGCCCTGGAACAGTTGCTTAAATCGGCAGGGGTCAAGGTTTCCCAACAGGGTGACGATCTCGAAGTGGTAGGAGTGGGTGAGGGTGCCATCAAGGCCTTTTGCTTTGACTCCGCAGGGGATCATCGCATGGCTATGGCGGCAGCGGTATTGGCTAAGAGGGCAGATGGTCCCTGCGTCATTCAAAATGCCTCCTGTGTGGCGGTGAGTTTTCCCACGTTTTTTCAGTGGCTGCTTTGATGAAATGTTTCTCCCGGTGATGCAAAATGGCGGCATAGAATATACGGGATAAGGACGCGGAGTGGTGGTTATGGATAAGAATCTGGAACAAACAAAAAAGGCACCCGTCATCGTTGCGGTGGACGGCCCCGCCGGCTCCGGCAAAAGCAGCGTGTGCGCGCGCGTCTGCCAACTGCTGGGATGGCACTATATCAACACCGGTTATCTCTACCGAGCTTTGGGATATATGGCCCGCCAGCGGGGGGTATCCTTTCGGGAAGAGACGCTTCCCGCTTTGATTGCAGATTTTGCAGAAGGGGTTCACTGGGAGGCCTCCACCCAAAGCCTTTGGTATCGGGATCAGGATCTGACACCATTTCTGAATACGGTGGATGCCGGGCGGGATGCCAGCGACATCGCCAAGATCCCGCTGGTACGGCAGGAACTCCTACCGCTGCAACGTAAGCTGGCGCTGAGTGCCAGCAAGGGATCCATGGTGGATGGCCGCGATATTGGCACCGTGGTTTTTCCCGATGCGGATCTTAAGATTTATATGACGGCCTCATTGGAGGAGCGGGCTCGCCGTCGCTGGACGCAACTGAAGGAGTCCAATAAACTGACGGGCCATGATGATCACGATTTTGAACAGATTAAAAGCGCCATCGCCGCGCGGGACGAGCAGGACAAGGGGCGCGGCAATGCACCCTTGAAAATGGCGGATGAAGCCATTCGTTTTGACACCAGTCAGATGGAAGTGGGGGCTGCCGTCGAGGCGATGCTTTCTCTATTGAAGAAACACCATTTGTACTAAAGACTGGTCTTGTTTCGCTCGGCTGGTTCAAAAATTAATTTTCGAATCCACCCATTTGACAACATTTGACGCGATGTCGACGGCTTCATTGTATTCAGCTTCTGTCACTGGTTCTCCCCAACCCGGATACCGCGTCTGCACTGCAAATTCGCTGAGTCCCGCTGCAGTTTCAATAGAAGAGGGAACAATGACGCCGGCCTTTTTGATCTGATCAATAAGGCTTCCAATATCATGTGTATACAGGAATGGAACTGCCTTATGAATCAATAGCGCCTTAGGGCCTTTTCGGCAGCTTGTTGTGGGTCAAAACAAAGGTCTTCCCAGTATGCGTCAGCAGGTTTCGGTTGTTTGGCCCGCGCTAAATTTCCTCGGGCTCTATTCAACCACTCAGTTGCAGGTTTGAGGGAGGAATCTTTAGGCGGCATAGACGACTCTACCTTCACGCAGTGCCGGGTGTATGACAGTCCAAAAATGGTCTTTATGGGTCGTCAAATCATTTTCCGTTACAACAACGAAATCGACCGGTTTTCCATGTCTCTTGACTGATCGATACAAAAGCTGTGCGATTTGTCTGCGATGGGATCCATCTGGCACAACAATCAAAAGATCCAAGTCACTGTGGGGACCAGCGACGCCGCGGGCTGATGACCCGAATACTATAATCCTTAAAGGCTTAATAAGCTGCACGATCTGATTCACGATGACGTCTTCGTTTGACGAGGTCATTCAGGTATTTCTCCATCTTACGATCTAATCCATCGGCGCGGTCTAAGGTAGCATATTCAATTTTGGATGTCAGCGTGAGATCCAGCCCCAACTAGGATGTATATTCGGCGCCAGCGCCTATTTATGAGATAGCTTCTAAAATTTTTGGAGCATTTGCCGCCGCCGTCCCGCTGCTTGAAATCGAGGGCGAGGTTTGCGTGGTTGTCCCGCTGAGGCAAAAGCAGGCACAGTTAGTTGGACCCATTTGTCTTCCATTTCTGCGAATTTTTGCTCCCACCATGTCTGTTGCAGGTTCTGAAAGTGGCCCTGTTCTTCTTGCAGGTCGGCGGTTTGCGCCATGAGTGTGTTCATGGCCCGATTGAGGAGATCGAAGGCGATTTGCCAGCGTTCCCGTTCCGCTATTCGGTCGTCCCGCTCCGATTTCTGCAGCACCGTCTGTTCGCGGACTTCTCCGTGAATATGGCCCAGAATGCTGTGAAACTGGGTGATCACCTGCGCCAGTTCCTGCACCGGCAGAAGCTGCGATTCAATCTTATCGTGCCGTTGCTCCAGGATCTGACGGGCCGATACCAGCGAGGCCTGCATCTGCTCCAGCAAATGGGCGGTGGTTTGCTGCCACATATTTTTCTGTTCGTATTGCAGAGCCTCCAGCTGGCGCTGCATATCGTCAGCGGTCTGGGCGAAATGTTCTTCCACGGACTCCAGTGTGGTGGCCAGGATGCGGCTCAGTTCGTCCGCCTGGTGCTCCAGTTTTTCCCGGGCTTCTTCCATCACCCGGGAAGAGGTGGCGTGAGAGATCGGGGCGCGGGTCCAGGCTTTGTAGGCCTGCAAATCCTGCGGGCGATAAACCGGCCGGATGTAACGGTCCACCCGCAGACGGCCCACCCGCAGCTCCCGTCCGGAAATCTGCGTCAACCGTGAGCGTTTGATGCCTAGAAAGGCCATGGCAGCGTCCGCATCCATGGTGAATTCTTCGACCATTGCCTCATCGCCGCGGAGCCAGACGATCATGGGTAGCTCATCGTCCGGAACCTTTTCCTGCGGTTTCATCACGGCAACGCCGGAATGACGCGGGGTTTCGTCGGGGGTGAATTCCATGTCGCTCATAGGGCCTCCATGCACGATCTCGTCATAATGCTTAAAGGTTAATGCGGCTTACCAAAAATTGCCAGTCGGAAAGATGGCGGAAGGTATCCAGGCGCGCCGGATCCTTTTTGTTTTCAAAAAACAACTGAAAGGCGATGAAATGCTCCCCCTGGGCAAAACGCGTCAGATCAAAGGCCAACCCCATGTTGACGGGGGCTTTTTCGATGGGGAGCGCCTCGTCGTTGCTGATGGATCGCAAATCGCCGCCGGGTACATCCTTGCGGTAGAGGAAGGGGACATTTTTAGCCGCCAGCATGTCGCGGGAGGGCAGCAGCTCCACATACATCATATGATCCTCCGCCGCCAGGCTGAGCCAGTATTTTGATTCCCGATGGATGGGGGTTTCCAACAGGTTAAAGATGCCGCTCTTGGGTTCGCGCCAGAGGTTCATATTGGTGGCAAATTCGTAGGAATTCGGACTGCGGGTCAAGGCAAAGCCATAGTAAAAACCACTTCCTTTGTTGAACACCTTGCGGCCGTCGATGGGATATTGGATCACCGCTGGCAGGATCACGGAGTTGGGCAGGAAACTGATCTCCGTGTACATACCAATGCTGAAGTTCATTTTCATAATGGAATAGGTGAACGCCACCCGCACAATGGTGCGCACCGGCCCTGACCGCCAGGCTTCCAGCTGGCTGTTGATGGATCGATGATTGCCGGTCACCGTCAGGAAGTATTTGAAGTCACCCTTGAGGAAAAAGGTGCTGGAATCCAACAGGGGCACCGTGATGGGAGGGGCCTGGGCATTGGCTGGGTCTGGCTTGAACATGCTGACCTTGCGCACCACCAGATAATTGCGGGTGTCAAAATCGTACTGATACCGGGACGTGGTGACCCGACCTTGGTTCTGATCAAACATCACATACGGCGTGACATTGGTGGAAGGAGGGGATTTTAGAAACACCGCCAGGTATACGGCCCCCTCACGGGATCCCTGGGTGATGCGGGGATTGGTGAAGCGGATTTCAAATAGCTGCTGCGGTTTATGCCCGTTTGGCCAAACCTTGGGCTCCCCGATAGGACCCACGTCGTTGCCCATAAACGCCAGCTCATCCAGGCCATCGAAGATCCTATTGCTTGAGGAGGCGTTTTGCAGGGGCCCCTGATCCAGAATATGGTCGCCAATTTCATTCACTTCATCGATCTGAAAGGGGATCGGGACCGCTTCTCCCATCGGGGTGCTTTGGTAGAGCCGGTAGGCCCCCACAGGGTAGCGGCTGGCGCTGCGGATCTGATCCGCCGTCATGACGATCGGGGCCTGATGCAACACCGCCCAAAGTGGGGACGTCAGGAGCCACTGCAGGGTCAATGCCATCAGCGCAGGTCGGAGCCATCGCATGTGTTCCACGGACTTCAAATTCCTCAACCCTTGTCGAAATATACGGTGATGGTCTATTGTAAGGGAGATCGGCGAAGCCCTCAATGCTTCGTTTTGCTATTGTCGGGAGGGCAAGTTTTGCGGGGTTTTACATGGTTGCACCGCCTGGGATGGCTCACCGCCATGGTTGGATTCCTATCTTGGGCCCCTCTGGTCCGGGCGGAACCCCTGCAGTGGTGGGATCACCCCTTGGCCATCACTCTTCCCGTGACCTGGGAGATCACGAAAACGGCATTTTCCACAGCCGGCACCGGCACCCAGTCGGAAAGCTTCCGGGAAACCTGGACCTATGAAATTGGGCCGGGATTTCACCTGGCTTTGGTGTCCCCCCGCGCCCGCGTCGCGGTGGGGGTCGCCTTAATGTCACAGGAGAAACCATCGGTGCCCGTGGTGGTGGTGATTGCGGAGCGGGACTTCGAGCGATTGATGGGCCTGCAACTGGCCTCCTCAGGCGAGGCGACGGAGGATCTGGAGGTCGAAGCTGATTTGTTTTTGACCCTGGATCTGCGATCCACGCTGGCGGACCCGCAGGAGTTTTACATTGGCCCGGCGGGGGTTGAGTATTATGGGATCCAATTCTCTTTAGGCCTGTAGATTTGACGGAGTTATTCGATTCTTTGCACAGTTTCTCGCCTGCGGTCCATGGTATCCTGCCCCTCGAATCCCCGTAAAAGAGAGGTAATCCATGGCCACCGATATCACCCCTTCGTCATCCCCTGGTCAAACCAAGCTAGCCCCAAAACACCGTGTCATCATGGAACCGTTTAAAATCAAAGTGGTGGAGCCTTTGGCGTTCCTATCGGTGGAGGAGCGTCGGCAGGTGCTGCGGGAGGCTGGTTACAACCTTTTTTTGGTGCAAAGTCGGGACGTGACCTTTGACTTTCTGACGGATTCCGGCACAACCGCCATGAGTGCGGCCCAGTGGGGCGGCATGATGGTGGCGGATGAGAGTTATGCGGGCTCCCGCAGTTATGAAAAATTTGAAAAGGTGGTGCGGGGTCTCACCGGCTACCGTTACACCATACCAACCCATCAGGGTCGAGCGGCGGAAAAACTTCTTTTTGCGGTGTTGGGAAAGCCCGGCGTCAAAATCCCCTCCAACAACCACTTTGACACCACCCGGGCCAATATCGAACAAACCGGCGCCGAGGCGGTGGACATGGTGATTCCGGAAGGGAAGGACCCTCAATCTCTCCACCCCTTCAAGGGAAACATCGACCTCGGGCGGTTGGAGGCCTTCTGCCGGGAGCACCAGGGCCAAATTCCCTGCGGAATGCTAACCATAACCAACAACACCGGCGGTGGCCAGCCGGTGTCGCTGGAAAATATCCGGGGGGCTGCCCAGATTTACCGCCGATATGGCATCCCTTTTATCATGGACGTATGCCGGTTTGCGGAAAACAGTTGGTTTATCAAAGAGCGGGAGCCGGGACAGCAGGATCGCAGCATTCGGGAGATTGCGCAGGAAACCTTTTCCTATGCGGACGGCTGCATGATGAGCGCCAAAAAAGACGGTATGGTGAATATCGGAGGTTTCATCGCCCTCAAAGACGATACCTGGGTTGATCGACTGCGTAGTCTGCTGATTCTGACGGAGGGTTTTCCCACCTATGGAGGGCTTGCGGCGCGGGATCTCGAAGCTCTGGCCATCGGGCTGGAGGAGGTTCTGGATGAACGCTATCTCTCCTATCGGGTGGCGGTGAATCGCTACCTTGCCGAGGGTCTCCATCAGATCGGCATACCCACCATGATGCCGCCGGGCGGTCATGCGGTGTATATCGACGCCAAGTCCTTTTTGCCCCACATTCCTCCGGAACATTTTCCTGGCCAAGCGCTGGCGGTGGCGCTGTACGAGGCGGAAGGAATCCGGTCCTGCGAAATCGGCTCTGTGATGTTTGGTAAAACCGTCCAGGGAAAATTTCAGTCATCCCCGATGGAACTGGTCCGGCTGGCTATCCCGCGACGGGTCTATACCCAGAGCCATTTTGATTACATCCTGGAGGGGCTGAAAGAGGTGGTGGCGCGCAAGGATGAAATTCGTGGTCTTAAAATTGTCTACGAGCCTCCATTCCTGCGGCACTTCACGGCACGATTTGATTACGTGTGACATATGCCATCCATAACCCAGCTCCTTGATGGGGGATACCTCCCATCAAGGAAACGACATCCATACCGATAGAACCTTTGTTATTGCAGGCAAACCCAGCCAAAATCAAAGGTTTTACCCATGGCAACCAACCTGGTGGAATGGCAAAAAAACGTTCAAATCAAAACCGTCGAGCAGGTCTATCGTTCCTATGACGATCCCACCGTGGCTGGTCTGTTTCAGCAGGTGATAGCGATGCGTCGCCGTGGATATGGGGCCAGCTATCCCCCCCACTTTGTGGCGGTGGATGCCTCCGATTGGTTGGACCGCCACTATCTGGTGGGTGAGCAGCGGCATGGGGTTTTTGAACCGTTGGCGGGATTTCGCATCACCACCCGGAGTGTGAACCAGACCGCCCATATTCCCTTTCCGCTGACGGACGCTTTGGCCCACGCCGGTGCCCCGTCCCACGACCGCGCGATTCACCAACTTATCAGTGAGGCGGACAAGCGGAGCCAGGAGGTGCAGTATCTCTCGTGGCTCACCTTTCACCCCAGTGTGCGACAGAATCCGGTGCAGTCCACCTGGCTCAAAGAATTGGCGGTGGCCATCTTTTGTCATGAGATCCAGACGCACCGATCACTCTTTTTGACCGCAGCTGTACTGCAGTTTAAAACCTATCGCTGGTTTGGGCAGGCGGGTTACCAGCGGATCGTGGGTGAGCAGAGGGAGATTTTATCGTCGTTGCGCAACCCATTTTCCGGCTTTGATGTGGAACTGATGGTGATGCAGCAACCCTCCCGTTGGGCGGAGGATTGCATGGGTCAGAATCAAGGGCTGTTGGCGAGAGTCGAATCCCATGGGGTCTTGCCGGAACTGGCTTCCGACCGTGCGGCTTAGCACGAATTCATTGGGCACATTGTTTTTACCCGGGAAAATGAAGCGAGGGGATACGGAGAGCCAGAGATTCGAACTCTGGAGGCCCTTTCGAGCCTAGTGGATTTCGAGTCCACCGCCTTCGACCACTCGGCCAACTCTCCATGAAGGGCTGATTAAAGCACAAGTATTCCCAAAATGCCAATGGTCCTTCAGGCTGTTGGGAGTGATTGCTTGCAATGACGGCAGGATGTTACCTGCCAGATACATTTGAGCCCAAACGACGATGGTTTCAGCACAAAATCAAAAAGTCAGCTTTAAAATTTCAACGTCAATGGTGTTGTCGATTATGCCGCCGATGCGAACAATTTCGGGGGAAAGGTATAGAATTGCCGGTTTCGGTGCGCTTCCGTCCCGTAGATCATGCAAAGTCGCACCATAGGTGCGGCGCTCGATCATGGGACCCGGCAATATCATCGGACGGGTTGATTGTGTTGGGCTGATTCCTGAAATCACTTGCTGCAATTCCGGTACGACCCAGAGACTGACGAGGGGAGATGAATCGATGGTGGGGGAATCGTCCAGAACGATTTTGGCGACCAGAGTTCGCTTTCTATCCAGTTCGTCCGAAGCACCGAAGCATCCCTGGTCGTGATCGGCCTGATAAGCATGGATTTCACGTTCCATGGTCATCACAAATGTGGCGTATTCGATATCAGCTGAAAAATTAAAAAATCTGCGGGCTTTATCCGAGACGGGAAAGCATCGGTAGCCATAGAGCATGGCATCAAAGGGTTGACGGAATACCGATAGTGTATAGTTTGCAAAAGTTTGTGTCGCTTGGGTCACCAAAAACTCCGGGAATCCAGCACCCATCAGCTGAAAGCTGGTGCCGTGGTGAGGGATGCCAAAGACATGCCCCAACTCGTGCATCACAGCAGCAAAGAACAGGCGTCCATCATCGATCGACCACGGATCAATGTCGTCTCTTCCTATACGTGGCTTTAAAGGTCCGGAACTTGGACCGATATAGACGAAGCCTTTGCCCCTTAAGGTCCGACGGTCATAATTCTCCCGGATCGCCAGGGACACATAGGACGTTGGGTCGATATGCTGTGACTGAAGGCTTTGTTGCTGCTTATCCGTGAGTGTTCCCAGCTGAAAACGGACCATGATGTCGTCCGCTTGATCGCCTGTCGGGCAGGGGCGCTCGATCCACATCTCATCCGCCACGTAAAACCGCGGCGAATTCTGGGAAGGAATACCGGCATATTGAAAATCCCGGCGCCACTGCTCTATGGCGGATTGTATCAGGGCGCGGGATCGGACCAAAGGAAGAGAAAAGTGTTCTGCGTCATGGTCAATGCAGTAACTGACCGCAGAAATCAAACTGAAGGTCCTGACAAACCAGGGATTGTGGGCGTCTTTGAGCAATTCGCCCCCGCCACTGGTCCAACCGCCATCGACGTCTAATTTTTCTTCGGCCACAAGGAGAACGGATGGTTGCAGTATGGCAAGAACCACTGGAAAGAGGAGTTTCAATGTCCATTGCTTCACTTTGTTCTCCTTGCGACACGCGTAAAGTTCGGGGACACCGAATTATTCACCCTGTTTGGTAAAAACACATTCGGTCGCTGACTGTGTTGTGTTGATCACTCCACTAGATTCAGTTTCATCAGTGGCTTGTTGTTGGCTCAACAATTTCCCATCCCGCAGCATATATTTCATTCGGGTGACACCATGAGAGTAGCTTGGATAATTATATGCGCGGAAGGACGTGTGAGCCCTGACATTCAAAACGTTCCCATTGGGTTCCCAGTCCGGATAGATGACTATGCTGTAATAGAAGTCTTCCATATCGCCAGACATATTAGCGGCCCGGCCGGGATGGAACGATTGACCATCAAAGGTTATGTCCCGGCACCCGTCCTGTTCAATCCGCTGTACTTCGGAATATGTCTCTGTTTCATTGCCTTCAATTTCAGTACAGGTTCCCTGCCAGGTTCCACTCAAATCGATACAATTGACACTGAGGGGGCGGAGGAGATTTTGCTGTTGATCATTTTTTGACTTTTCGACGAAAGTCTTGAGCTGGGCATCCTTCTGAATCGGTTTGGCGATGGTGACTTGTGCATGGCTGGTTGCAATGATTCCCAAGGCCATAAGCGATGATTTCACGATATTCATGGAGTTGATTCCTTTTCAATTTCTTGTTTGAGCCTGTTTGTTTTCATTCATTATCCATTTGCCTTTGATCCCGGCCGGTTTCATCAGCTGGAGGGGATTTACCCGGGCGGGGTCACGAAGTAAATTATTTAGTAATTAAATATAAACTAACTAGTTAATTATTTATTTACTCATAAACATTGCGGGTGTTACAAAAGCCAGCAACCAGAGAGGCGATGGGAGGCACCCGTGCGAAACCTGCATGGCATACCTCGTTTAATAAGAAGTAGACAATTATTAATTTAAAAATCCATGGAATTATTATGGGAACAATAGCGGACTATCGGATTATTTTAAGGGATAGGATTTTGGAGAAAAAAGAGCAGGTATCTCGGGAGTTTACCTATCAAAATCTCGCTCAAGCCTGCCGGATTCAGAAGACCTATCTGACCAAAGTTTTTAAAGGGGAAGCCCATCTCAGCGACGATCAGTTGTTTTTGGCCTGTGAGTATCTGGGTTTTGACCGGGAAGGATACCAGGAGATGACCCTGCTCCATGCCTACGAGCGGTCTGGTCAGGTAAAAAGGCGACAGATGCTGGCCAAGGAAATTGTGGCCCATCAAAAAAAGTCGCAGCGATCAAACGCCCACATCGGGGCCAAAACTTCAGCGATCTCCTCAGAGTTTTTAACGCAGTACTATCTGACCCCTGACATGCAATTGATCCATATGTTTCTCACGATCGACAGGTATGCCCGCAATATTGACCTGATCGGTGAGCAGCTGAACCTGTCCCTTGACCGAGTCATCGAACTTGTTCGAGTCCTTGAGGCGGCAGGTATCGTGGACTTGGAGGAGGGATGCTACCACGTCAAAGAAAGTCGTATCCACCTGGAGCCTGAATCGGTGGCCTACGAACCTTACCGCATCCTGCAAAAACTTCGGTCTCTGGAGCAACTGCGAAAATTGCCGGTGGAGGACCGATACAGCTTTAACGTGGTTTTTAGTGCTGATCAAGCCACGCGTCGGACAATACACCAGAAGTTCTTGCACTTTCTGGGTGACATTGAAAAGGATGTGGTGAATGCTCCTGCTCAAGAGGTCTTTCAGATGAGTTTTGATCTCTTTGGGTGGGGCTGAAAAGGACGTGGTCACTCATAACGAAAGAGGTGGGTAAAGTAATAGCCGATGCCGAAGGTAGCCATGGTATAGGACTCGCTCTTCCCATGGATCTGCGAATTGAATGTAGTCCCTTTAGCATCAAGGCTAGCCAGGTCAAATTGATAGTAGAAGTTTCCATAGCCAGAAAAATTGCGTAGGGTGAAAACCATCTGTCTCATGGCTACCGACTTAGTGGTATCAATCCCCAAGCTGTCTTGAGCTCTTAGAAACGCCGGCCCCCAACCCAATGCCAGGCTGATATCTAAAAAGGGCGTAAAGAGCGTGCCCCCCAGGTTCATAGCTGGGTACACATAAAAATACTCCAGGTGATAGTCGCCCCCACTGCCAGTAAAAACGGTTGGCCAGTTGGGCCAGGGGGTAGATGTCTGATAAACTTCTTCCGTAAATGACTCACCGAATATTTTCAGGGATGGCGAGACATCCCAGCTGGCGTCCCAGATGTCGTATCCGCGGGGATGGTTGATGTAATCCACGGCGATATTGCGCAGATAATCCGGCACTGTTTGATGATTGCGGCGGTTATCAACCAAAATGTTGGGGTTAGGGACTTTTGTTACTAAATTCGGGATTAAGGAAAAATAGTACCGGATAGAATTGGGAAACCACTTAATCCGGGATTTCCACCAGCTCGCCGGTTTAAGATCCTCCCCATCCGCATGCGGCAGAGTCAGGGGGGTTGCCAGAAGGACCTGTTTTTTTTCATCCCGAAATACATCATAAATTCGTGCTCTGTAAGTAATTGTGTCAGAGGACCCCATATCATAGGCGAGGAAAACCAGATGATTGGCGTCCGTTTTTTCTGCGATTTCCAGCCAGCGTTTGCGGGGCAAATCTTCCCATTCATGCGGCGATGAGCTGCGAATATTATAGCTGTAGAGCCATTCAGTGGAGTCATCGGTAAAGATAAACGCATCGCATCCCTTGAGAACCTTTTTGCTGGCTTTGATCCACTTTTTTCCAAGTTGACGCGATATCTCATGGTTGTGGTGAAAGGGGGGAATCACCAGATAGCGATGACACTGTGCCTGCAAGGGTTTTAATGAGGGTGAAAGAGTAAAGTGCATCTCAGCATCGCAGGTAAAAATGTGGTCTGTATAGTATTCGACAGCCAAAAACGCGGCCCCCACGGGAGGAAGAGCGGCCAAAAATATCAGCCCAGGTACCACAGAGCTACTCCAGCGGAGGCCACACGACTGTTTGAACTCTTGAGCTTGTTTTTCGTCCGGTCCCACGAGGTAGAATTGCTCGTAGTGAGGCGGTACCGCGGCAAAAAATGGTGTAATGCCCAACGGTTGGGGAGGGGAGTCTTTTTCCTTGTGATAAACAGCCTGACCACGAGGTTCACTGTCGAAGGCGATGGTTTCTTTGAATTTCTCCGAAGTGGCACACTGCGTCATCAGGGGTAAAAGCAGCAAGATTGTCCATGATGGCCATGAGAACCCGAAAGGCACCAGAACCCCTTTTATGGCGACGACATTTGTTTTATCTTATCATCGACGGGTGCATCGGGCACGATGGGCAAAAAATGCTAGCACCTGTGGCGGAGTGATCGATCTGGGGCAATGCCTGAACCCCGTCATGGCGGCGGTAACATTTTTAAACCAGGGTCCAAAATAATACCGCCAGAACGACCTTGGGAGTTTTTTAATCAAATGAAAAGTTCAAAAGGAAAACACCTTGTTGAGGTATTAATCGAAGGCTTGGCATACGCCTTGCTTCATTCTCCCTAGACACAGGGGAGGGCACATTGACATGGACAACATCGCACAAAAAGCCATCATGATGATGGTGCAGTCCCATAGTGAAACCTGGACTGAGCCGCAGTTGGCGATGGTTTTAGGTCAAGATGTCCATCATCTTAGAGAATCTTTCCGTAACCAATGGTGTATCTCCGCCTTGGAATGGTTGTGGATGTTTCGCACCCTGCTGGCCTCCGAAGTTCTCGCCCAGTATCCGGAGATAACCTTGGAGCGATTGGCGCAGGGTCTTGGCTTTCAGGATTGTCGGCAGTTGGAAGCGTGTTTTTTTAATCTCCTGGGCCGTGATGTCAATCGTCTGAAGTCCCAATATCAGGAGCTATCCAGCCATTTAGAAGGAGCAGATGTCGAGCGGGAGCCCCGCTGGCCGCTGGCAGCCGACAGCGTTCCCTGTCAACGGGCGTTGGCCTCCCTCCAGCAGGGGTTGGCTGTTATGCGTCAGGATGCAATCCGCCTGATCTCTTAACGGACCGGCAAAACTCCATTGTACCCCTAATAAGTAAACTATGTTACACTTCCACAAACAAAGTTTAGGTGATGATCATGAATATCGCTCAAAAATTGCAGACCCATCGAAACCAGATAATTCTATTGGGAAATCAATATGGTGCTTCCAATATCCGCATTTTTGGGTCGGCATCACGTAACGAAGCCAAGTTGACGAGTGATTTAGATTTTATTGTGACTTTGGAGCCTGGTCATACTTTACTGGACCTGGGCGGGTTTCTCATGGAAGTCCAAGAAATCCTGGGAATGCCTGTTGATGTCGTAACCGACGACAGTCTGCACCCTCTTTTGAAAGAAGGGATTTTGCGGGAAGCCAAACCAATATGAATAAACTCGATTTGCCATATATCCTGCACATTCAAAGCTGCCTGAATCGAATCGATGAATATACCAGAAGTGGCCGGGATTTTTTCTTAAAGGATTATAAGACACAAGACGCGGTTTTGAGAAATCTCCAGACTCTTGCGGAATCATCGCAAAAAATTTCTGAAGACTTCAAATCGAAAAATCCAGCCATTCCCTGGAAAAAACTTTCTGGATTTCGGAATATCTTGGTACACAACTATCTCGGCTTGAACCTAGAAAAAGTTTGGGATGTCATCGAACAAGATATCCCCCAGCTTGGAGTACAATTCAAGAAAGCTCAACCGTGATGCTTTTCGATACTTCATGGTGCATGTTTTGGCTGCAGGGGCTTCTTTCCAATTCTATCGCGCTAGAAATTAAAAACGAAAGCCCATCCAACGTGCGGTGGATGGGCAAGTGTCTTAATGTGACGGGATGGATCACTTACATGCCATCAATTATTAATTCTCCCAACAAAATGGATTTTTTGACATCGGTTCACAATGAATTGGAGATGAAGTAGTATTTGGCTGTTCAATTAGATCAAAAATTGGCCAAATTGACTCGTTCGGATTTAAGTCCTTTACCTTCGAAATTTTGCAACCTTCTCCTTCGACGGGTGCACGTCCAAAAACTTTAAAACACTCAATCGAGTAAAAGCTGTCCCTCATAGTAGCTATTAATATTACGCCATGGTTTAGCAAGGCAACCTGATTACTCGCTTCCCGTAGCGGTGGCAGACCCCATGAACTCTGCAGGCCGCACCGTGGTGTAGGATTCCTCCTCACGGCAATGGGTCCAAAGTTTCCAGTTCCAGAGGACATGTCGCGGGTGGTATAATTTCACAGTTCGCTGGCAAAAGGATTGGTCAACACTTGAGTAACGAAGAGATTCCCAATGAACAACTTGAAGACAGCCTTAATTGCAACAACGCTGTTTTTTTTATTCAGCCACCTTGGGATTGCTGGTGAAGCTAAAATAACGATTAAAGCCAAATCCGGACAATTGGTCAGTGCCGACCCAGACGCCAACGATAGCAAAATAAATGCTGATTTCCCGGAGCCAACCGATATTCGAGACATTGCCAGAGCTTTTTCTTTGTGGATTGGCACTGAATATATAGTTGATGACAGCGTTCAAGCAAAAGTCCGGCTAAATTCGCCCGAACGAGTGACTAAAGACGAAGCATTGAAACGTTTTCATCGCATGCTGGCTTCAAACGGCCTACACACTGTCAAGGATAGTAAGGGCGGGTTTTTAGTCGTCTCCCGAGGGTCGAAGAGATAAACCGCGATTTCACCTACTATGTTTATCGAAAAGCCGATATCGCGGATTATGCTCTCATTTTGAATCAGTAGCGGCAGCGTATTTATGAAATAGCTTCAAGTCTAAAATTCATTGTTGGATCCAAAAGGCAGGGATAATGGCAGTTCAAGATCAACGTAGTGGCTTCATGAACTCCGCCAGCAGCACCGTGGCATAGGATCCAGCCGGCAGCCAAAAAGTGAGAAACATCCCTTCGTCCCGCATGTTCCATTGAAAGTCGTGGAGAGGGACCATCAGGGCCCGCCGTGCTCCCGGCAGGTCTTTGCCAAATCGCTTAAAGTGATCGCGGGTCAATTCGGATGCCGATAAAATTTCGTCTTCAAGAGCGGCAGGCTCACCGGAGGGGAGTAAAAACTTGGCGCCAAACATGGGGCCGGTGGGAACGATTTCCCCGGATTGCCAGCGGGGCGTTTCAGCCTCCAGGTCGTCCACCCGAAAAACGGCGCCGGTTATTTTCATCATCACGTCCCCGAGCCGTATGTCCTTTGGTCCCCAGTTCTGCCACCGTTTCAAGAGATAGGTGTTGAAGAGTTCGGATTGCAGGGCCGACAGCGCCAGACGGCGGTTATGATGCATGAGCCACTTGCGGGGAATTTCTTTTTCCTGCCCCAGAAGAATAGCACGCCCCATCGCCGCGGTATCACCCTTCGATCCAAATCGTTGGGGCCCATAAAAATTGGGGATCCCGGTTTCCTGCAGCCGCTGCACGATGGGTTGCACGCGGCCGACACTTTCGGGATGAACGTCGCGGACCAGTATGGCAAAGCGATTGCCACGCAAATGGCCGGTACCCAGCTTGTTGCGATGACGGCCCTGCCCCAGTAAGGTGCAATGATCGTTGTTTAACCCGTTGATTTTATCTTCACTGTCTGGTGTGAAAGGCACGGATATCCACTGCCGGGTGATGGCATGAGCGTCCTTCATGCCGGCGGCCCCAATATCCCGTGGTTTGAGGGCAAATGTTTTGGCCACATGCTGCATCAATTGATCGTGGGACCATCCGGTTTTTTCTAACCACAAGTAGAGGTGGTCGCCATCTCCCTGCGGCTCGTAGGCGGGGATCTCCTCCACCACAAAGTCGGCAGGCTGCTGCTTGATGACTCCACCGATACCCGGTAGATCAAGGCTTGCCAGTCCCAGCTCTCCCATTTGGGCAGGGGTGGCTATCGAGGAAAGGGGATCGGGGGACATCATAACTCCAGAAGTTCCGCAAAGGCCTGCAGGGTAAAGTCCGGAGAGGGAGCTTTGTCCCCCGCCGGCAATGCGATGTTTTTGTGAACGGAGGCATCCGGGCTGAAGGTGAGCAACTTGGACTTTAACGCCGGATCAAAGCGGGTGCCATACTCTGCCCAAGCGGTGGCGACCCCCAGTTGACGCCCTAGCCCCACATCTTTTTTCAAATTGTCCCCCACCCACAGGATTTCCCGGCGTTGGACGCCGGGGTGGTCCAGTTCGTAATCCATCAGCACCGTCTTTAAACCACGGGTTCCCGGTTTTTCGTATTCATCTGGCAAAATACGGATGGTTCCCCCAAAGTCAAAGCTTTTACGTTGCAAGTGTTTGAGGAGAATTTCCGGATCCACTTTCACGCGACCGGTTTGTTCACTCACGGGAATCATGGGGTCCGCCAACCCGTACACTGCATTGAAATGCGGAAGCAGCCCCAGCTTGTTGAGTTTCCACATGGCCACATATCGCGGGGCGTCGGTTAAGGCCACAATGGGGCATTGGGGATGGACCGCTTTAAAAGCGGTCAGGGTTTCCACCACGCCGGGATAGGGTTTGAGATACTTGCGGGCCTCCCCGTTGAAGGCATCGCGGGTGGCAGCCACCGCTTCATTCAGAAGCCGATCGATATCCCGCCCATAATGTTGGATAACCGATGGCATCTCCTGCACCACAAAGGGGTATTCGATGGACCCTTGCTGTGTGAACACAGCCTTGGCTTCCGCCGCGAGGGTGGTCGCCGGGATACCAACCAGAGATTCGAGGCGGTTTAACAGCGCATACATGGCCTTGACATAATAGGTGACCCAGTCGAACACCGTATTGTCGATATCCAGCACTAGCAGTTTCCAAGGGGTTTTGGAGTTCATCTTATTTCCACCGGTTGTGCAGCCAAAAGTACTGCTCGGGTTGTTGGCGAATGATGGATTCCAGCGCCTGGTTAAACTGCACGGTAAAACGCGTCAAATCTCCATCGCGATCCTCACTGGGTTCGAGGTTAACCGGCGGCATAAAGTGGATGGTGTGATGGTCAAAACGTTCCCGCACAATAAAGGTGGGAATCACCGGTGCGGGATTTCGCTGCCACAGGTTGGCCAGACTGGTATTGGTCTTGGCATCCCGTCCAAAAAACGGCAGTCGGGGCTCGCCGGGACGGGATTGGTCCAGCACAAATCCCACCAGCCAGTTTTGACCCAGGGCATCCCGAATAGCCCGCACAGCATCCATTTTTCCCTTGCGTTTGATAGTGATCATGCCGATGGCGGCGCGGCGTTCTTCCACAAAATTGTTGGTGCCCTCGCCCCCCACTTTTTTGACCACCACCCGCACCGGGCAGATCCAGCGATTCACGGCCGCTGCCATTACCTCCCAGTTACCCAGATGGCAGCAGAGAATATAGGCTCCTTTGCCTTGCGACAGGGCCTGGTCCACGATCTCGCGGCCCACAAAGGAACAGTGATCGGTCACGCTGGTATCGCGGGCATGAAAAAACTCCAGGATCGTCTTCATGAAGTTCTGGTAACTGGCCAGAGCGATGCGCTTTTGATCGGCGAGCGGCAGAGAGTCCCCGAAGGCTGTGCGGATATTGTTCATCACCAGACGGCGCCGGATCCGCAAAACCACAAAAGCCTTCCAAGCGATCAGGTTGGCCAAAGCATCGAGCCAGGACACCGGTGTGCGTTGGATCAGCGCAGATAAAAGTTTCAGAAAGCCGTACAAAAAAACCTCGTGCCTCTCAATGCCAATGCTGGCGGATAAACTCTTCGGGCAACCCTAGGCGGTGGGCATATTCCAGGTCGATGCCGATCAGGCGAACTCCCAGAAAGTGGCGCACCCAATCGGGTCCTGTCAACAGGAGTTCCCGCCAGGGGCCATCCGCCACGACACGCCCCTGGTTAACCATGATCACCCGGTCGGAAAAAACAATGGCTACCTCGACGGAGGAGGTGGAAACCAGCATGGAATTGCCGGACTCGATTTTGCCTAATTCGTTGATCATATTCAAGATAATGGTGGATGTTACCGGGTCCAGGCCGGAG
>JAKQGS010000202.1 GCA_029556045.1 Pseudomonadota bacterium
AGGGACAACGGGCGGGGCATTCCCCGAGAAGAGTTACGTCAGGTGTTTGAGCCTTTTGTGCGCCTTAAACGGGATCAGGACGAGGGGGTTGCTGTGAAATCCCAAGGTGAAGGGTTTGGGTTGGGTTTGGCACTGGTGCGACGGGCCGTCCACAAAATGGGGGGAAGGATCTGGGCGGAGGAACCCACCGACGGCAAAGGCCCGGGGGCCCTGTTTTGTCTGGAACTCCCCGCTGCAGTTTAGCGATCACGCCAGGCTAAAGCCGGCTCACCAAAGGCTGTGATACCCCGTCCCCAGTGCATGTCCTGCGCCGCAACGCTGATTCCATTCATGGGCAGCATGACCCCCATCAAAAGAGTGCCCTGGCGCCAGTCCCACAGACAGGATTCATCAAAACAGCCCTGATGCATTCCCTGAGCCACAAAGTTCAATTCGATTTGCGACCATTCCGAATCGGTGGGAAACAGATCCTGGCGACGGGACTTGTCAGCGGTGGTTTCGGACTCCGTAGAGATCTCTTCTATCTGTTCAGACGCTTCAACAGGCGGATTTTGTATTTTATGAGCGATGACCTTGCGCGACTTCGGCGGCTGGTGATTTTTGGAATGGGTGACCTGCGGTTGGAGGCTGCCTTGCGCCGGTGGGGCCGTCATGGTGCGAGGCTGGACGTTCTCGTTCGTTTCGGTTTGCTTATTATGGGGTTTAAAGGCCAAGGCGAGTATTAGGGTAGCCAGCACACCAATTCCCATCCATCCACGTCTGCCCATTTAAAACCTCCAGCTTCCACAAGTTTATTCACAACAACAGCTCAGCAATCAGACGCCATATTATGGCTTTTTATTAATATATTATTATAATATTAAAATCAAATGCTATTTTTTAATAAAAATCTTTTTTTAACTGGCATGAACGGCGAATTAGCTTTACATCAGTTTATATTTTTAATAGTTAAATCAATGATTTGACCATCTCGAACACGCGAATTTATCTCAAAAAACATGTTATGAAAGCTGGCTTTGCCATGCCCACCGCCCCACGACAAGTCCGTTTTCTCTGGTGGTTTCTTTGCCTTGGAGCATTGACCCTGGCAGGGCTCCTGTCATTTTTGACGGGAGCCGCCAGCATCGACTGGCAGACGTTGTTCACCGGTGACCTCCAATCGCCTGCACATGGGGACATGACCCCCTGGGATACCGGTCGCGATATCATCTTGAATCTGCGCTTACCCCGCCTGCTGGTGGCCGCTTTGGCGGGTGGGGCCATGGCAACCGCCGGCGTCATCAGTCAGACCCTGTTTCAAAATCCACTGGCGGGTCCGTCCATTATGGGGACCTCCTCCGGCGGGGTATTTCTGGCGGTGGTGGTGATAGCCGCAGGCTGGCCAGGAGTGCTGTTACCACCCCTCGCCGCATTTGTGGGTTGTGTCATCAGCACGCTTTTGATTCTGGCCCTGTGCCAGACAAGGGTGGGACGTAGCCGGGAGACATTGCTGTTGGCGGGATTCGCCATGAACGCCCTGTGGGCGGCCCTCACCACCATGGCCATGTCCCTGGTCACACAGGACTGGCAAAAAACACCGCAGCTCTGGGACTGGATCATGGGAAGCTTCACGGGACGGGGATGGGAGCATCTGAGTATGGGGGCTCCCTTTATCCTGCTGGGACTCGTGGGCGCCTGGAGATTATCCCGCCCCATGGACCTGTTGACACTGGGATCTGAGGTGGCCACATCCCTGAGCCTGTCGGTGCGCCGCATCGAAGTGATGGCGATTCTTTGCATGAGCCTGCTGGTCGCCGGCACAGTGACCTTAGCGGGGGCGCTGCCGTTTGTGGGACTGATTGTGCCCCATATCACACGATTTATCACCGGCCCGTCCTGCCAGCGCCTTTTACCCCTTTGTTTTATCAACGGTATGACGTTGGTACTGTTGGCAGACTGGCTGGCACGAATTCTAGCTCCGCCACAGGAGCTTGCCGCTGGAGCTCTGATCTCCTTGCTGGGGGCTCCGTTCTTTCTGGGGCTGCTCATCAAACAATCCCGGCGGTTTGCAGGAGGCG
>JAKQGS010000209.1 GCA_029556045.1 Pseudomonadota bacterium
CCATTACAATGCCGTGGTAATCGTAGCGCTCGACCAGACGGTCGAGGTCAAATTCAAAAATATTGTACCCTTCGATCACATCGGGATCTTGAGTAGCAATAACTTTGTTCAACTCCGTGAGGAGATATGCCTCGTCCTCGCCATGAATAACGCGTTGGAAGCCATGGGACGTCATGATACTAATCATGAAAACCCTGTCTTTCTTGCGGTCAAGCCCGGTCGTTTCGATGTCGATCGACATACGCCTGAGGTCGGAGAAGGACATGTCTTTGAAGAATGTTTGGCCCGAAGTAACTAAAAACTGCTCAACGAAGCCCAGGCTGTGGATTATAGGAACGTCGCGAAATTCAGACAGAGCCTTCCGATAGATGTCGTTATAGGCCGCAAGTGCTGAAGGCTCGAATGCATCCCAATCTTCAACTTCCGCAAGGAACTTGAAATGGAGATTGCCTTTCAGGCCCGTGATCTTACATCCGTTCAAACGCTTCACAACCCGTGAGCACCCAACCAGTGCCCAGGGGTTGAATTTCATATTAACGTGGAAAACGTTGTTACCATCTCGGCGCCAGACTGTTGCTCGACCCTTTTTGGTTGCGCTGACGGCGACTATATTTGCTAGGGTGCCATGGCCATAAAGAATGTCGTGCTGTGCTGCCAGGGAAATGACAGTAGGACGAACTTCGGCATAAGCAGCATTCACTCTACTACCGTCAAGTTGCTCTGAAGAGTTACTGATCTCATTTGGTCTCTGGTCGTTCGTCTGATAATCCATTGCCCTGCCCCATCTTGAAAACTGTCCTTAGGAAGTGTTATAAGTGGTTAAAAAAGCCTCTATTTTTGCTTTTTGTGGCCGCTTCTGGTTGTGAGAAATTCAGCTCGCGCCACGCCTAATTCGCGCTCTAGTTCTGTTAGTAAATCTTCTGGTAAGGGGCGTCGGGCCATGATCATTGCGGAGAGTTCGTCGTCCCGGATACCTAAGGCGCGAGCCGCAACGTATTGTTTGCCATAGTGTTGCAGTAATAGTGCTTTTAGTCGGTAATGTGGCTTTTCGTCGTACATAGGGTGTCTCCAAAAGAGTGATTTCTCTCGATCTTGGAGGTAAAAAGCGATAAATAGTACGAAACTGAAAAAAAATATTTGTGGTATTCAGTTTCGGAGAAGTCGTGGAACCATATGAATTATTTATGGATATTATAAAATCCAAGATCAGCAGTGGGCGTAGAACCATTCAAGTCCAGGTGCGTGATGGTTACTCCGATGAACTCAAGAAAGCGATCGAGATGATCTGCAGCAGCTGGTATGGCTCGCTGTCCACAATCGGCAAAGAGAAACAACACGCAGCGTTAAAAAGAGTCAAAGCTCGATTAGAATTGGTCATTAAAAAAACAATAAACGATCAAAAGTTTTTAGAAGACCTTAAGTTAGTAAATTTCAATTACGATCTGCAAAGCGTGTTTTTTAAATTCAAAGTACTAGGGACACGGAAGGGGATGTCTCTTGGAGATCTCCGAAATACAAACCCCGAACTATGGAAAATCGCCAAGCACGCGAATGCCGACAGAGGACCGCCGGCACCTGATGACACTCGGATGTTGCTACCATCGAAAAAAAATCACTTGCTTGATCTGTTGAATTGGAAACCTACGATTTCTTTTAGTGGTCTAGGAGAGGAACTGAAAATAGGGCAAGAGCAGACGTTATATGTTTTATGGCTTATGAAGGTTTTGGTTGCGCGAAGGAAAGGTCGTCTCATGGAAAACCTCAGCGCAAGACAGGCCGCAGGTTTGCTCTTTCAATTTCTCGAAGAACTTCGAGATCAGGGCAAAAAGACCAATTACTGGAGTCCTACAGCAGATGCCTCGCCTGAAAGCATCATGAGGAACGTCGAAAAGTATAGAGATAGTGGTCCGGTCCAAGCTTGGAGCACAATAGACGAGCTCCCAATCGAGCGGATAGTGGCAAAGCCAAAAGTCCGAAAGTAAAGAGTTGTTTTTTTTATCGGCAGATTCGGAGAATTAAAATTATTATTTGAGTAATGTCAAACTTGCCAAGGTGACGAGTTAGAAAAATCAATTTGTCTGCCAATGCAGTGGTATCTGCGTCAAGCCGATTTTTTTATCACAACACTAGGGGATTCGATATGCACTATGTACATAGGCAATACCATTAAATCGCCTTCGACTAGTCGCCGCGCCAAAAATCTTCACCGAAATGTACCAGCTTAAATCTGCTGATATTAATGAAATTCCATCACCCGACGGGGAAGCGAAATGTTGCTCAATGGGATTCAACACTCGATAACATAATAAATACGGCCATATATCGGACTATATCCCGCCAAATTTGGCGACCAAGATCCTAGTTTTATTCAAATCCACAATAAATTGAAGGTGCAAAATGCAATTTCAGTCTGTCGATACTTCATTTCTTCTATCCATGACCACCCCCTGTTGTTTTATTTTGGAGGCGACATAATTCCTGGCACAGTGGGGTTATTTCAACGGCAAACATAGAGAAATACCAATGAATAAGCCCTAGTCTATTTGGGGACATTTGTTCTTTGGATATCCTACCCTTCATGCAAAATTGGTGTCTCGTAAATTACCTATTGTCAACCTCCCGTATCGTTAGGTAGCTTTGTTGAGCCCGCTTCCATAGCGGGCAGTCGCCATGTCCCTACGAGCTATAAAGGCTTATCCCTCGGGTCCAGCAATAGGTTGCTGCAGAAAAAAGCCATGCTCGACTGGCTACATGTCTCAATCCTGAGACGTGTCAGGGTTAGGCGCTTTTATGACAAAAGATGCACCGCACAGATTTCTGCAAGAAGAAGATCTGAATCAGGAAAATTTTAGGAAAAATTCCTCCGCTAGGCTCTTTGACAACCTAGGATTAATGACAGTAGAGGAGCTCGCGGGATCACTGGGTCTGAGCCCTAAAACAATCCGCAATTGGGTCGCAAAACGGCAAATACCGTTTATAAGCCTCAATGGACGGACAATGTTTCGAAGAGCAACGATCGAGGCATGGCTTATCAAAAAAGAGGTCAAGCCATGGGAATAAGAAAACGCGAGAAAAAGGTTTTAGGAAAAAAACGTTTTGTCTATGTGGCGGAAGTTTACGTGCGCGGCATACGCGTTGCTTACAAGTCTTTCGACACGAGAGGTCAAGCGGAAGAATGGTATCTTAAAGCAAAAGCAGCATATTCAGCTGGTGAACCTCTGGAGCAAAATCGCCCAGAGAGGACACTTCGGGATATCGTTGAGCTTTACAAGGTTGAGCGTCTTCCCCAGCTTCGAACGTCGACGCAACAAAACAAAGAGAAACCGATTGAATACATTTTGACATCTCCGATTGCTGACCAACCAATGTCTATGCTTACCGATCAGAGCGTCGATCGATGGTTTGATTGGCTTCGCAAACATCAGACCGCACAAAGAGAAAGTCGAAAGTTTTTTTTGGAGGAATTTCGTTTTTTGCGGGCTTTGTTAAATTGGTACCGGGATTTTCACGATCCCAAGTTTGTAGTACCAATCGTAAAACGCCATCGGGAACAGGTGAGGTATAAACCCGTCACCCCTAGAAGACCAGACTATTTTATGAGACGGGAAGACATTCTTCTTTGGCTTGAGTGGCTAAAGATCAATAAACCTTCCCGGCCAGAGTTTTACCGGTTAGCCCTTTTTTTACTTCATACGGGAGCGCGAATTGGGGAAGCTGCGGGACTTTGCTGGGATGCTGTCGATCTTGAAAATGGATTTGTCTCGGTCATCCGCACCGTTTGGTGGGATCGCCATACGAGAAAACCAAACCTACAGAACCAAGCCAAAAACGATGACTCCATTCGGATCATCCCTTTAGCAAAACCGGTGTTGGAAATGCTTCAGGAAATCAAGGCGCAGCGTAAAAGCCCCAACGGCCCAGTGTTTTGTAGCCCAGAGGGTGACTTAATCAGTTACCCATCTATCCAGAATGCTTTCAACCGAGGATTTACTTCTCTGGGATTACCTTGGAGATCCACCCACATCTGCCGGCATAGTTTTGGAACTTTGGCTCTAATGGCGACAAGGGATCTCAGTGCCGTCCAAGCTTCCCTTGGGCATAATGACATCCGGGTAACCCAAAGATACGCCAAAGCCGTTGCGCTTTTGGATGGGGTTGCTAGTCACAAGACTGCGGAGTTCATTGGCCTGGGAGTGACATCACAGCCCCCTTTAGGGGATGATGATCCACCGGAAAGGGACAATGTTTTTCGCTTGGACGCCAGACGTCGAAGGATGGTTTGAGAAAAAAATCACGACAAAATCACGACAGCGATGAGGAGGTGAGTTAAATTTATCAATGATTACAGTTGTTTATAGTGAGTTAAGCGGTCTCACGTGGAATCGAACCACGAACTGAAGCTTCGGAAGCTTCCATTATATCCATTTAACTATGAGACCAAAGGGACAGGGGAACTTTTGTAACACAGGATCGGGAGGTCTGCAAGGACGGGATTTTGCCCCAAAGTGCTATAATTCCTTTGGTTTTAAAGAGCGGTCCCACGAGGACTCGAACCTCGACCAGAGCTTTAGGAAAGCCCCGTTGTATCCTGTTCAACTATGGGACCCCAGGAGGGATCGGGCTAAGAGGTCGGCCTCAAAGCCCATCGTTTCTAACATGTTAGCCCAGCATCATCAACGGATCTTCCAGGAAGCTGACCAGCGTTTTGAGGAAGGATGCGCCAACGGCGCCGTCCACCACCCGGTGATCACAGGACATGGTCATCTTCATGCGGGGTTGCACCACGATCTGCCCCTTGTCATCCACCCAGGGAGTCGGGATGGTGGCCGCCACCGCGAGAATTGCGGCTTGGGGGGGATTGATGATGGCGGTGAATTCTTCGATACCCATCATTCCAAGATTGGAGATGGTAAACGTGCCGCCGGAATATTCTTCCGGTTGCAGTTCGCCGTTTTTAGCCCGCTGAATCAGACGCTGGGTTTCCTTGGCGATCATCTGCGCACCCAGTTGATCCGCATGACGCACCACCGGTGTCACCAGGCCGGTGGGAAGAGCCACCGCAACCGCCACATGAACGGAGCCAAATTGACGAATAGCATCCCCTTCCCACGAGGCGTTCACTTCGGGATGACGACGCAGGGCTTTGCCGATGGCCATCACCAGAAGATCGTTCACGCTGATTTTGGTTTCGGAGGCCTGTTGGTTTAAGCGCTGCCGCCACTCGTTAAAGCGGCTCATGTTGGCAGACACCGTGAGATAGAAATGTGGCGCATCGTTTTTGCCGGCCAACAAGCGTTTGGCAATGGTTTTGCGCATCATGGTGAGCGGTATCACCTGATCCCCGGCACCCGCGGCCATGGGGGCCGCCATCGATGGAGCCGCCGATGGCGCAGAGGTTTTGGACAGACCTTCCAGATCCCGCAGAACCACGCGACCACCGGGACCTGAGCCCTTAACACCCTGCAGGTTTAACCCCTTATCTTTGGCCATTTTTTTAGCCAGGGGTGAAGCTCTGAGACGGCCACCCGCTGCGGGTGCCGGCGTCGGTGCCGAAGGTGCCGCGGCAGCGGCGGGGGCCACCGGTGCAGAAACCGTGGGTGCAGGGGGAGGTGGCGGTGGTGGCGCGCCGGCGGCTTTGCTGCCACCGGTGAATTGCGCGAGGTCAAACGATTCGCCTTTTTCTCCCACCACACACAGGGGAGCATCCAGGGCGCAGGACTTGCCGGCGGGTACAAGGATCTTTAACAGCGTTCCCTCTGCCGGGGAATTGTACTCCATGGTGGCTTTATCGGTTTCGATCTCGATGAAGGGCTCCCCTTCTTCGATAAAGTCCCCCTCTTTTTTTAACCACTTGGCGACGCCACCTTCTTCCATGGTGTCGCTGAGTTTGGGCATTGTAATCACTGAGGCCATAGGTTCACCTGGTTGCTTTCACTGCGTTTCAGTTGATGTAAAGGAGATCTTTAACCGCACGGCCGATGCGTTCCACCGACGGCATCACACGCTCTTCCTGCGCTTCGTTATAGGGCATCGGTACAAATTCATTAGTCACCCGCAGCACCGGCGCATCCAGCTCGTCAAAGCAGTTTCTCTGCACCAGATCGGAAATCTGCGCCCCGACGGAGCCAAAGCCCCAGGCTTCTTCCACCACCAAGGCCCGGTGGGTTTTGCGGATGGAGTTATAGATCAGGTCCTCATCCAGCGGCTGCAGGGTGCGAGGGTCGATCACCTCCACGTCGATGCCATCTTTGGCCAGCAGTTCCGCCGCTTCCATCACCTTGTGATAGACCTTGTTCCAAGCGATGATGGTGACGTCACGGCCGGCGCGTTTGACGGCCCCGACACCCAGAGGAATCAAATATTCATCTTCCGGCACTTCGCCCTTCATGCCGTACATCATCTCACTTTCCAGAAAGATGATGGGATTGCCATCGCGGATGGCGGACTTTAAAAGCCCCTTGCCATCGTATGGCGTCGATGAGGTGACAACTTTGAGGCCGGGGATATTGGTTAACAATGGCTCCAGCGCCTGGCTATGCTGGGCTCCCAGCATGTGGGCCGCGCCGTTTGGGCCGCGGAAAACGATGGGCATTTTAAACTGACCACCGGACATGTAATTCATCTTGGCGGCATGATTGATGATCTGATCCAGGGCCTGGATACCAAAGTTCCAGGTCATCATCTCGATGATGGGGCGCAGACCTGCCATGGCAGCTCCCACACCCAACCCTGCAAATCCACCCTCCGAAATCGGCGCATCCCACACCCGGCGGGGGCCAAATTTGTCCAGCAGTCCTTTAGAGACTTTGTATGCGCCGTTGTACTGCGCCACTTCCTCGCCCATGAGGAAAATGGACGGATCCCGCTCCATCTCCTCCAACATGGCCTGGCCCAATGCTTCACGATACGAAATAATTGCCATAAAGTTTATATCCTTTGATTTTATTAAGCCATGACGTGCGCAAACGCTTCGTCGACGGGTGGATTCGGCGAGGCATCCGCAAAATCTTCGGCCTCCCGGCTCTCCTGCTTGGCCTGGTCATCCAACGCCTTCAATTCCGCTTCGGTTGCAATCTTGCTTTTGATGATCACGTCCGCCAGCTGTTTGATTGGATCACGGTTTTTCATGTAATCCTCCACCTCGTCCTTGGTCCGGTAAGTCCCAGGATCGGATACGGAGTGACCGCGATAACGATAGGTCAGGGCTTCGAGGAGATGGGGTTTTTTGTCCACCCGCATCTTGTCCACAATGTCCTTCACATGCTCA
>JAKQGS010000246.1 GCA_029556045.1 Pseudomonadota bacterium
CGGCAATCTGCACGGCAGTATCGATGTCACGGCGGTGGAGGATGCGGTGCTGGCGCACCCCTATTTTCAACGGCTGCGACGCATCAAACAGCTGGCCTTTCTCCACTATGTTTTCCCGGGTGCGTCCCACACCCGCTTTGAGCATTCGTTGGGGGTGATGCACCTGGCTGGGGTGGCCTGGGAAAAGTTAAAGGCCAACCAGCAGCGGCTCTACCACACCCTGAGTCGTTATCCGGACTACGAAGCGGTGGAACGTAAACCCGCCGGTCCACACGGCCTGGTGCATGGACTTCTTTCTCCCACCTTTGCGGTGGCCCAGAAAATATTTGCGGATGATTACATCCTGCAGGCCCTCCGCCTGGCGGGGTTGATGCACGATATCGGACATTCGCCCTTTTCCCATAGCGGTGAGCGTTTTCTCCCCACCTGGCGGCAAGTGATCCGGGCCAACCCACAGTCGGCGGACTATATTCGCGACTACCTGGAGGGATATGCGGAGCTTCTGGCGAGCAAGGGGCAGGATCCGGATAAGGTCAAGGTGCGGCATGAGGTGTACTCCATTCTGATGATTGAACGAGTGTTGACGGATATCTACCGCCAAAATTCTCACCTGACCCCGCGCATCGACCCCCGGGATGTGGTGGCAATCATTACCCCCGGTATTGAACCAGCGCCCCAGTCTCCCCTGGTGGAAACCAAAGCCTATCAGCTTTGCCATGAGTTGATCTCCGGTGAGTTGGATATCGACCGCATGGATTACCTGCTGCGGGATTCCCGCGAGTGCGGTGTGGTTTATGGGGTCTTTGACGAGGGCCGCATTCTGGACTCCCTGAGCCTTTATTACGACCCCGAGGACCAGAGCACCCATGTGGCCATCAGTTTTTCGGGTTTGGCGGCTTTTGAGGATTATCTGCGGGCGCGGCACTCGATGTACCTGCAGCTTTATTTCCATAAGACTTCGGTGTCCTGCGAGGCCATGATGGCCCATTTGGCGGGCATGTTGGGACAGTGGCATCTGCCGGATCAGCTGGATGCCTTTGCGGATTGCGATGAATATAACATTGGGCAAGTGCTGCTGGATGCCGCCAAAGCCCGACTGAAGGGGGCGGAGCTGCAGCGGTTTCAAACCCTGGTGCGGGATCTTCTCTATAACCGCCATCTGTGGAAACGCATCTACGAGATCTCCGCCAGCCGCAAAGAGGATCTCAAGGTGGAGGCTATGAAAAAGCTGGGGGACTACCTCACGCAGAAGGGATACCGTTACGAGCAGGTATCTTCCAACACCTCCCTCACCCGGTTTCGTCCGCGGCAGGAGCATGAACGCAGTCGGAATTACCTGCGCTTGATTAAAAAGGACGAAAAGCAGTTCCCCCGCGTCTATCCCATTGAGGACTACAGCGACGTGATTGCCGCCAACGACAAGGTGTATATTCAGCGGATCTATCTGGAGACCGCTGTCGACAAACAGGGTGTACCCATTGCCCAGACGATTAAGCGGGATATGCCGGCTATTCTTAAAGACTAGGTTCAATTGTGACAGGGAGGAGCCTGCGGGTCGGGGGCGAGGCCGGCGCGACGGGGGGACGCTTCCCACCTCACTCGCCGCGGTCGTAGCATTGAGGCTTAAAGGAATATCTAGCACCGCGACTACGCTCCGGTGGGACCCTTCCCCCCTGCTGCCCTCGCCCCCGACCCGCAAGCTCCTCCCGGACGCACTTCAGCGATTCTCGCGATCAAGTTTCGCGTAAAATGCCAATCAGGGTAAAGATGGAGGATTGCCATCTATTCGTTGGAAGCTTTCGCGTGCTGCTCGTCGATCTTTTCCTTTAAGAAAATCTTGATCAGAGACTGGTAGGGGACGTCCAACCGGTTGGCGATGGACTTAAGCTCGTAGAGCATTTCCTCCGGAAGGCGTAACGAAATGGTTTTTGTGGAGGGCGTTAGATTGGGGAAAGATGCCCGTTTGGCTTGATTGAAGTCGACATAATCCGTGACATCGGATTTGGCCCAAAAATCCTGCTCTTCAGCCTCAGATTTAAATTTGGGGATCTTCTTTTTTGATTTCATGGCGATACCTCGTGCGTTCATTTCGGCTCATATCCCGCGCGGAAATCACGCGTATTTTTGTGCCCCTGACCGTGGCAACAATTGTGAGCAGGCGGTTTTCATTCGTTTTCCCCAACAAAAAAAAGCGATTTTCGCTGTCGGAGTGTTTTGCATCCACAAAGACCACCAGAGGGGCATTGAAAAAAACCTGCTCGCATTCGGTTTGCGACACACGATGCTTTTGCCAATTCTTTTCAGAATTGCCAGCGTCCCACTCAAACCCTGTTAATGTGGCAAATATGTCCCTCATCACCTGTATATCTCACAAATATACATCGGTATCCAGGTCTAAAAAGTTGAGTGCCTTAAGTCCAGAGTTGGTTTTTTATAATATCATGATTTTATAGAAGTAATGTGAGGTGATCTGCAATTTTTTGGGGTGCGGGCGTTATCTCCGTCAGAGTGAAAGAAAGCGGAAAGCAAGGGAATTCTCGCGGCAATCTAAAAGACAAAACCCCCGGAGCCGAAGCCCCGGGGGTTTGTGTGGCGGTCAAAGACCGCGGCTGCCCTTATTGTTTTTCAAACTTGAACAGCATTTTCTGGGTTTTGCCTTCGCCGTATTCTGCAACGCAAGCAGGCTTCGCAGATACGTTACGAGAGGTTTCCATCATTTCCGCCAGCAGGTCATCCGAATCGGGATACTTGCTCAGGGCGATGGAGAAGACGTTGATCACTTCGCAGTCAGTCCAGCTGTTGCCTACTTGGATACCGTCGAAGCGACGCTCTTCCCCGCGCATGGTGCCGGAGGTGGGAGAGGTAAAGTCAAAAAGTTCGAAGAAGATCTGGCCATTGGCTTTAGCTGGGCCATTCGCATCACCCAGGAATTCTTCGGGAGAGCTGGCGCTCCAGTTGCCGCGGACTTCGCGAGAGCAGGAGCCACCGTCAGACGGTTGATCCCGCTTATTGCTGACAGCTTGAGCGTAGCAACGCAGTTGGGCCATTTCACCGGGGACGGAGGTGGTGTCGATATCCTTGCAGAGATCGCCATCGATCAGAGTAGTTCCAGAATCGCAGGATTGGCTGTCGCCATTCCAACGTGGCCAGCCGTCGCTGTTATCCCGCTGGTTGTTGCCGTTGGTGTCGCAGTATGGACCGTTGGCATAAACAACGTAGTCATCCGGATAACGGGTATTGGCGTTGGCAATAGGGGTGCCATTAGAATCGAATACACCGCCGATGTGCACGCAGGTGATGGTGTCGCCTTCATATTCCTTGGAGCAGGTGCTCTTGTTCAGGCCGCCACCGAGGCTTTCATTGTCACACTTCATGTCGCTCCAGTCATTCAACTGGGTGGGTTCACCCGCGGAATTTTTGCAACCGGTTTCTTTGGTATTGGCAAAGAAGTTGAAACCTTCTTTTTTGATCGGGTTGCTTTCCTGGCATGGTTGATTGTCCGCGCAGGTCCATGTGCGATACTGGAAGAAATATTGCTTCGAGCCTGGATAACCCGCAAAGTCATCCACGTTTTCCATCTTCATTTCGGAATGCTGTGCGGTTGCGGTCTGGTCTTTCCAGCCATCAATCAGGTTGGCATCCCAGTCAAATTCCCCTTCCGCAACGCCGGAAGCGGTCAGGTCGATGCCGGCATTGGCTTTGGCATCGTCATAGGAAAAGCCCAGTTTGCTGCCGCAGGCCTGGAACAGCTCTTCCGAGTCCCACAGCATCAAGCCGTGGCGGGCTGCGCCCGATTTGACGTCGGTACCCGATACCAGTTTCATGTATACCGGCCAATCCAGAGGCGGGCCTTCACAATGATCCTTGCCTTGTTCAGGCTCGCAGGGGCCAACATAACCGGTGGGCAGTTCGACGCCGGAATCCTTGATGACGTAAGTACCCGTGAAGTC
>JAKQGS010000253.1 GCA_029556045.1 Pseudomonadota bacterium
TCCTCCACCATGGCCAGCAGGTACATGTGGTGTTTTTCCATACGCAGTGATTGCCCCGGTACAGAAAATCCCCGGGGATTGGCGAGGCTGCTGAGGGTGGCACTGGCGAGTGCGGGCACCTGCACCCCTGCCGGGAGCTGCGCGTCGTCAAAACCCGAAGCCAGGTATCCCAGGTCCGACATCACCGCGTCAGCGCCGGTGGTGAACCACAGTTCCCCGGAAATATCTTCGATATAAAGTGGTAGATCGGACGATGCGGTGGCAACCGTATTGCTGCCCTGCCAATAGGAACTGTCCGCGTCAAACGTCCCTAAATCAGGGCAGTCGCCGGCGACGCAGGTGGCGAGAACATCCACCAGTTTGAGGCCCATACTCTTTTGGCCAGTCACTCCACTATCTGCCTGCACCGCTAGATCCATCTTTAGCTTAGGGACCACACAGACCGCCGGGCTGGAGGTTTGGCTCACCTCTTCCCCCTCGTCCTGTGAGGTAAACACCAGAAAGCAATAGGACGCCCCGGTCTCGAGTCCGCTGATGGTATAAGATGTTGTGCCGCTAAAGGGGGTCACCATGTCGCCAGTCGCCTGTGGCGATTGGCAAACGCCGTCCGCCCGCGGTGAACAGGTGGGTAAAACAGGCTTTTTATCATCATCGAGGCTATAGACCGGATAGAAGCTGTATTTACCCTCTACTTTGGGTTTGTCAGCGGTGGTTTCCAGATCCTGGCCGTTGTAACTCATCCCCTGCAGCACATCCTTCGCTCCCGCGATCGCATTGCCATCACCATCGAGAAGCTGCAGCGCCTGCCCTTCCATCAGCCCGAGTTCACCTGCGGTGCCTTTGGCACCAAAGATATTGTACCCGTCAAAATCATCTTCAAAATTAGAGCCCCGCCACGTCAATCGAATCGTGCCGTTTCCCTGATCCTGTATACTCAGGTGATTGGGATACTTTAAATCCTTCAGCGTCACCGCATCCGGATCGTCACTTTTATCGCAGGCCACCACCAGCGTCAAAGCCCCGAGCAGTCCCCCCACCATACATCGTATGTGCCATCGTCCCATTGTTCACTCCTATGCTGGATTTCTATTGATCTGTATCAATGAAAAACTGCCACCCAGAGTGCGGCTAAATCAAAATAATCTCAAGCCTATTTGCCGGATTCTCTTTTTCTTTTGTAAAATCGTGAAAAAAACCGATGGACGGCCATAGACAAGGGTCAGACTACCCTTGGTGAAAATAGCTAGTACTTGGGCGAAATGAGGACTCGCCCTAGGGTGAATAGGGAGTTCCGGTGTTGATATAGGTTGGCATTCCAATACTTCCGCTATCCCCCCCCCAGATGACCATCTGAGTGCCGGTCCAAACAGCACCGTGTTTCATGCGACTGCTGGCCGCATTGGTTGTTGACGTGGCTAAGACCCACGCATTTTGACCGGGATTGTAAAGTGCCCCTGTATTGGTGTGACCACTGCTATGCCCACCCCAAATGATCATGTCACTTCCGGTCCAGACCGCTGTGTGCCACTTTCTGGCTGATGGCGCCCCTGTTGCTGGAAGCGTCTCCCAAGTATTGGTGGCTGGGTCATAAATACCACCCGTGTTGAATCCACCCGTCGTATTGTTGCAGGCACAACCACCAAAGACGATCATGCGGGTTCCCGTCCATACTGCAGTGTGATACCAGCGAGCAACCGGGGCATTGGTTGCCGTCAAATCATACCAGCTATCGGTGGTCGGATTGTAGCGGGCACCATCATTGTAATAGGTTGATCCATCAAAACCACCCCAGACAATCATTTCGGTGCCAGTCCAGACAGCAGTGGCACCTTTTCGTCCCGCTGGTTCATACCCACCTTCTGCCATATAGGTCCAGGTATCCGTGGTTGGATCGTAGAGCCGTCCGCCTGTGTAATAGGTGACGCCGTCTGCACCACCCCAGATAAGCATTCTACTGCCAGTCCATACGGCGACATGGTCGCGGCGGGCAAAGGGAGTATCAGCATTGACTGCCGTCGCAGTCCAGGTATTGGTCGTCGTATTAAATATACCCCCGGTATTTTCGGCAGCCGATGAACCATAACCTCCCCAAATAATCATTTTACCGTCAGCAACCACCGCGGTATGACCGCGACGGGCGGTCGGTTGATTGGCCACTGGCAGAGTTGTCCATGACGCTCCATTCCAGACCGACCCGCCAGACACAGCACCACCCCCATTGGTACCGCCGAATACGATCGTCTTACCGTCAACATAGACCAAGGAAA
Organism: Pseudomonadota bacterium; assembly: GCA_029556045.1. Next base: position 2,268 of record JAKQGS010000253.1, read on the forward strand.
AATCCGTACGACCGGCTGGCGAAGTTGTCAACGCTGTTCCCCATGAGTCGTTGAAAAAACGAAAATTATACGTACCACTGTTGGATGCTTGTATGTAATTTCCTGCACTGTCATATGCTTTCATGCAAACATAATACTTGTCAGCCACAAGGGCAACTCCCTGCGTGTATGAAACTCCTGTGATATTTGAAAACGTATGCAATGGTGATGGGCAGTTTGGTTCATTATCTACCATCAACATATAATAGTCGCTCCCGGAAGCGCTGCTCCAGTTCCACGTCGGTGTCAGAATGGTTGCCGAGCCGGGATTATTGATGGTAAACGCACCGGGCGGTGTATTATCGTGGGCAATGTCATCAGAAACACACGATGTTTCATTACCTGCCGGATCGCGAAATTTTGCATAAACGGTGGCCATTGCATTGGTTTGTCCCAGTGCCCATGACTTTTCATTTGCGTAGACTTCCCAAGATCCCCCGGAGGCACACCCCGCATCATTGGTAACATACATCTCCGTGGCACCTAAAGTGCTGAGCGACAGGAAGACCACATCGACGTTTGTGTATGCACTATAATTTGCAATGACGATGGTTTCATTGGTCGGGGGTTGATCATCATGCACAATAGTGTCGGAAACACAGTTTGAAAAATTTCCAGCATCGTCCTTAAATTTAACATATACGGTGACGATGCTATTGGTTTGCGTGAGTATCCACGATCGAGATGCCGTCACTGGTTCCCAGACACCACCTGCAGCGCAATCACTTGCGTTGGTCACGTACATCATCGATGCCTCTGTTGCCGTAAATGAAATCATTACATTGGTACTATTTGTGGATGCAGCTCCTCCCGCAATCTGGATCGAAGCGCCCGTTGGCGCGACATTGTCATGATTGATCGAAGCAGTCAGGCAGCTGGATTCATTTCCAGCCTGATCGCGAAATTTAGCGTATAGGTTAGCCATAGTATTTAGCTGTGAAAGGTTGAAATTTTTCGCCGTGTTATAAGCCTCCCAAACCCCACCTCCACTACAGTCCGCGGATTCTGTCACATACATTTCGCTAGCTCCCGATGCGTTCAGAGCCAATGTCACGGCGACGTTATTGGTATGGGAATCGCCCCCGTTGATCGCAAAGCTATTGGCAACCGGAGCATCGCCATCATGGGTCACAGAATCCGAAACACAAGCCGATTCATTGGCTGCAGCATCTCTGAATTTGACAAAAACCGCATTCAACCCATTGGCCACCGGCAACAGCCAACTCCGATTGCCATAGGGCTCCCATGCACCGCCACTCCCGCACCCCATGGTGTTAGTTACATACATTTCCGTCGCACCCGTAGCCACAAGTGCCAGAGCGACTGACAGGGAATTAACATATTCGACTCCCCCTGCGATGGTAAGCCCTACATCCGTTGGAGGTATGGCATCAGGCGCCGGGGAGACCGGATCATTCGTAACCACGGGAGTCGCATCGTCAAATTCAGCTTTCTCCCATGAGGAAACTGAGTCGCGTCCATCCATTGTACGGCATTGAATTTGTACGTACAGCGTATGAGATTCCTGATTCAATGCGCTAAATTCTGCTGTCGATTGTTCGACATTCTGCGACAAATCCCATGGAGTTTTTTGATTCAGGTCACCCACAACAAGACAATGGTCTATGGTAATTTCGTTCCCGAGACTAAAAGTGATTTTTGTCTTCCTTTTGTCATTGTCGACAACAATGTCGACGTTCCATTCAATTGCCGGCAACTTTTGTTCTTCAACTTTTGTCAGAATCGGGGTCGTCGAAACCACTTCCGCAACAGCGGTAACCACGACTGAGGTGAAGGCGGCTTGATATACACCAAATCGCGTTTCCTGAAACGTTGCCAGGCCACCGCCAACTTTAAAATTTTGACGTGGAATGACTCCACTGTTAAAGCCACCTTCGCGGGACCTGACTTTATAAATAATGTTCAGATTTTCATAATCGTCCATTAATAGCAGACCAGACTGACCGGATATGGGAATATTCATGGTAAATGGGGCCATGGATTCCGCGACGTCCGAACTTTGCACGGCTACAGCCGCATGTGCCGGATGAATTTCCACAGACTGGTCCAGTTGCAATTCGTTGGCTGTCGTTCTCGTAGCGATATCCGCCGCTGCCTCAAAGGTTACTTCAGAGCCCACTGCCAGCGCTCCGGGGGGAAAAATGACATGGCTTCCGCTGATGTCACTCCCGGCGGAGCCAGAAATTTTTTGCGCCGCTGCCCCACTCCCAATGACAGCGGTAACAACACCATTTTCATCGCTGAGAATGGCAGCGTCACTCACCGTTTCGGGGGAGGCGCTGGTCATCCTGCGCTTTGATGCCGTTTCCTTCCCATTGTATTTTTCCACAAGGGTGCCGATTTGCGTGCATCCTGTCACTACGATAACCAGTGCTAAATTCATGATGCGGAGCAAATTCTTATCTCCCGGTAAAATTTTTAAAACCCCGACATTTAGTCCTTCGGAAGTTTTTTTAAAATTCTTAGGGATAAGACTTAAAACTATGAAATCATATCCTTGGCAAAATAGATGAGGCCGACTCGCAATGAGGTAGTCTTAACTATTACGTACGAATTCCCAAATTTGCGAAACACCTAATTTTGATTTGTATTTATTGAAATCAGAGTAATAACAGCCCATACCAAAGAAAAAGAATGCCCCCCTTGATTAAGGGGAGCATGCCTTTTTATATGGGATTTATAAAGTGGACCCGACCCTGCCGCCGGGTTCAATTGCGGTTGCACGGGCTGTTGGGGTCAGCCGCTTCGATAACCGTCCATTGGTCCCCATAACGCACCGCTGTCCCTAGGATCGCTTTTTCGCCCTGGACCGGCCAGCCTTCAATGCTGCGCTGAGCCTTCAGATATTCTAATGCCATGCCGGGGACCTGGACGCGAAAGCTGTCGCACCAGTTGTGGTGGGTGTTGCGATAGTCCACCATGCTTTCAACCTCAGCACCCTGGATTAAAATCGGTTGACCACGGACACTGTCCGGCAACTTTTCATTCTGATCCACGATGCGGACTTCTTTCACACCATAAATACTGCTATGACCAGCCCCTTGTCCTGCGCAACCACTGAATGTGATGGTGGCGGAACCGAGAACTTCATCCATTGTAAACGGACGCATCGATGCCCCGCAATCCCCTGCCGTGCCACCCTCAAAGGGATTACCAAAAAGCAACTCACCGACAAAAATGGGTTCGTTTAACGTGTAGAAATTGGTGGGTGTGTCGGTAAATCGCGTGCCGACAACCACAGTCTGGCCGCCGACTTCCTCGGCTTGGAGACGGATGCCGCTCCCCCGGCGATTGATCAGCAGATCAAAATCCTTGGGCTCCCCAAAAATCGCATCCCCAAGGTTTTTGCCCTTGATCACGGAATTTTGCGCCGTCAGGTTTTGTTCAAAGGGACGCTCCGAGCCATCGGGAAGGATATTGCGATAGCGGAGCAAAGCGCCGATGACGGAATAGGAGCCATCATCCATTTCGCACAGATCCAACCTGATGTTGAATTCTTTTCCCGGCTCTACAAAGGTTGGACCTTTGTTGCGATCCCAATAGGGAGACAGATCCAAACGGGTGGTATCAACAGGCTTAGGGGTTAACCCGAAAGACGTTTCTTTTCCGGCGGGACAGAGATCTTTGGCACCGAGATCCTGAAGGTCCGGACTATCCAGCGGAGACCCGGCAGCCCAGGTTACCGGAGCAGCCCCTAAAGCCGTCAAAAGAATAAGTTTTTTCATAAAATTGCCTTACTTTAATTAAAGTAATACTAACAAAACATCGAAGGAAATAATATTTATTAATAAAAAAGTCAAATTATTAATATAAAGTGTTTAGCCCTATGCATTGAACTGTGACCGAGCCCAATTGGAAAGGCCGGCGCGACCAGCGGTCATTTTTTATGCCCTATGCGTGGATGGGACTGAGACCGAGCCCATACGGAAAGGGCAGCAGGGTGGAAGGGTCCCACCGGAGCGCAGACGCGGTCCCCAAAAGCAACTTCTGTCCCACGGGTGCGACCGCGGCGAGTGAGGTGGGAAGCGTCCGCCCGTCGCGCCGGCCTCGCCCCGGACTACATGCCCCTCCCTGTCACCGTTGCTGCAATTCATGCGCCCACCTAACCTCTTGCCCCTTCATCACGAAATTCGACCCCCTGCCAGACTGACAGACACTCTCATCGAGTTGGACAGTAATTTAACCAACATCCTACTGTTTTAATTAAATATTTTATCTAGCACGGTAGTTGCACAATACAAGACAAAGACTGTTCCTCAGCCCCAGAACGCGGGAGGTTTGCCATGCTGATCCGAATTTCACTTTTAGCTTTCGTCATTTCCGTGGGTGTCTACCAAAGCTGTGGCACCGCGGAATTTGCAGCCGATACGGAAACCGGAGAGGCTCATCCGGTCATCATTCCGGTGGATATCCCCACCGATGAACAGGAATCACCCGATCCTGCGCCCACCGTTGCCACGGAGCCTGATCCCACTTCCACGGAGTGCCCTCCGGTAGACGCGGGTCAAAATCAAAACCAGAATCAGAATGAGGGAGACTACGACGGGCTACCGCCCCATTGCCAGCCGAACGGTGGGCAAAACGGTGGACAAAATGGCGGTCAGAACCAGAGTCAGAATTAAAAGTCCAGCCACAGGGCCAGATAGGGCATCGTAAATTCGTCCGTTTGTTTTTGCGGCAGGTCGGAGCGGGTTCCCCCCTGCTCCACCTTTTTGTATTCAAAATGATGAAGGGACAGCATCGGCCCAAACCGTACATTGCTGATCTTAAATCCATAACCAACATCGATCGTTTGCGCTGAAGACATGGGATAGACCTCATCGCCACTGGCGGTGCTGCCGATGGACGCGCCTTTTTCCCGCTTTCCGTTGACGATCACCGCATAAGTGGCTACCAGACCCTCTCCCGCATAACCAATCTTAACCCCAAGACCACTATATTTGGTGTCCGCCTTGCTGGTGATAGCAGAGGACGATGACGTGGTTTTGGTATCCTTGGTGCCGGCAAAATATTTAGCACCGAGGCAAATACTGTCGATTTGGTAGCAAAACCCCACATCGTAGAACGTATAGGCGGTGGTGACCTTCGTGCTATCTGTGCTGCCACTGGTGGTTGAATCGTTGGTTTCCGAAAAATAGAATAAGCCCAGTGAGCCGCTTAATTTTTCAGCAGCCTGGGATATCTGGGATGTACCCCAAACAATGATTGCCAGCATCCATGCAAGCCAAAGTTTCATAATCCCCTCCCGCCGTCCGTATCGGCCAAAGGCTGTTTGGCTGTAACACTATGAATTGTCGTAACACCAATATCCCACCCTATCCCTAAACATTTCCAGCTGATACCTGGCGCGCATTCATCCCCCCAATGGCCTCTGTGAGAATCCTTCCCTATTGCCTCGATCGGAACGCAGGGATATACACATACATAACCACCAATAACGGTCATTCTTGCCAACACCCAACGGCACCCCGGGAAAGCGACTCCATGACCTTGCGTCTCATGCCACCCCATACCGATATGATTCAGGTCCTGGCGGAGGAACTTCTCGCCATCCCCCGTCCCGAGCTGCGCCAAACCCTGGTGCTGCTGCCCACGCAGCGACTGGGCACCCAACTTTTGGCCACCATATCCATGAAGGAAGCGGCCTTTGTGCCTCCACAGGTTCTCACCATGGAGGGTTTTCTCGCGCGGGAAGCCGCCCGTATTAAACCATTGGCCCCTGTGATACCGGATACCGCCTGGGAATGGGTGCTGGCCGACATCATACGCGGGGGCTCCTATGAGCACGTGCGGCAGGGGCACGAGCGGGAGCTGCGACTTTTTCACCAGGAGTTAACGGAAGCGGGTCTAGCCGATATTGGATTCGCCAAACTGCGGGAAACCCTGTCCATCGATGTGTACCGCTCGGACGAACACCAGGGTTCTCTCTTCGCCCGCATCGATGAAATGGAAATCATTCTATCCGCAGCCCAGGATAAACTGCGCCAGTGGGGCGTGCAGACCAAGGGTGAATCGCTTGCAACAGCGGCGAAAATCCTCGCAGAGGCGTTGGGTCAACAGACCTGGCAACCGCCCTGGGAGCGAATCTATTGGGTTGGATTCACCAGCACCGTCGAGAGTTGGACGCCATTTCTGCGTTCATTGCAAAACCTGCCGCAGGTGCAATGCTGGCTCAGTCAAAGCCCCCCTCTTTATGCGGTCCAAAACCCGCTCCGAAAATTTGCCGAACGGGTCTTCGCTCTAGGCGATCAGGATATGCATCCGCCGAGTAACCCCGCTAGCCAGGTGTTTGTGGCAGAATCGCCATCCCCGGCTCATGAGGTGATTCAGGCCCTTTCCCTGGCCCATCATTTGATCCGCGGTGGGGTATCCCCATCCCACATCGGTATTCTGGTCACCAATGAAGGGGACTATGCACCGCTTCTGCGAACCTATGGCCCGCTGTTTCAGGTGCCGATGAATCTGGCCATCACGTTCCCACTATCCCATACGGAAGCGGGAGCATGGCTCAAAGCCCTGACGACCTATCTGCGACAGCCAAAGTCGATTCATTTGCTCCCCTTTTTGATGCATCCCCTCACCTGCCAGTTGTTGCGGGGGGAGAGCGATATATCATCAGCCCACTGGGCTAGCGCCATCACCCAGGCATTTCAACGTCAACCGCATCAACCGGATTTCCTGCAACTGCAGGAGCATCTGCCGCATGCCATGCGCCCTATGGCGGCGACCCTGGAGGGTTTGCTGACACGGGTGGCGATTCAGGGCGCAACCCCACAACCACTGGCGGCTTGGTTGGCGCCATGGCAAACGATGGTTGACCATTTAAAACTCTTTGCCACCGACGGTGAGCACAGTGACATCGCCCAGGCCAGCGAAGAGGTCTGGCGCCAGTTTGAATCCCTGTTGACCCAGTGGAGCCCGCACCTCTCGAACGCTGTTTCCGGTGGGGAATTCCTGGCCCTGCTGGAACGGCACGTGTTGGCAGCGGATCTGCGCACCGTCGGCGAGCCTCTCGCGGGAGTGCAGGTATTAAGCCTAGCGGAGTCCCGCATGATGCCATTTGCCTACGTTATGATCCTGGGGTGCAACGAGGGTATTTTTCCCAAATCCCTCCCCCAGGATGAGTTGCTGGACGACTTTCTCAAACGCCAGATCGGCCTTCCCGGCTGGGGTATGCTGGAGGCCATGGAGGATCTGACGTTCCACTTTCTGCAATGGCGTATCCCGCACCTGATCCTGCACTATTCCCGCGAAGACCTGAATGGCCTGCGGGTGAAGTCCCGTTTCGTGGAAAACGTGCTGGCCCAGGGAGCAACCGAATGGCCCGCGTTTCAATTTGACCCGGAGGTTTTCAGCCGATCCTATACACGACTGAAATTCCCTCCCGGACCCCGTCGCCGTCCCGAGGGCAGGATCGGCACACCGCAAAAGGTACGTCGATTGCCCATGTCCGCAAGTTCTCTGGGGGACCTGCTGAAATGCCCCTACCGCTACCTCCTGCACTCTTTGCAGGTGCGAGAGATGACTCTGCCCTCCCTTAAGCCTGATCTGCGGCAGGAGGGGGATTGGCTGCATGCCGTGCTGGAGGCTTTTTTCACGGGCCATGTAGGGGGCCGCCGAATTCTTCCCCATGAGCCGGGTGCATCGACAACTATGGACTTTTCTGATTACGCCTTACAACGACTGATGACGTTGACACGGCTTCTAGCCCCAACAGGCAGTGAACAAACCGTGTTATTTCACCAATTGCAGCACTACTCCTGGCCCCGATTTGCCGCTCACCTGGCAACCCTCTACGATCGTGATGTCTGGTGCGTTTTTGAGCGGGGGCATCGGGAGTTTCGCCTGGCGCCCCATCAGCAAAAGGGGCATCCCGCGCATATCACCGTCAGCAGTGTTCCCCGTCCTGTGCGCGGTTCCATCGATAGTATCGATCCAGGGGCCTTTGGCCCAGTCATCACCGACTATAAACGCAAAAACGTTCCCAACGCCGCCTCGGTGGATCGGGGCGACAGCCCGCAGCTGATCTTCTATAGTATGGCGCTGGCGGGACTAGAGAAAAATCCCCTGGATCTATCGCAACTGATCGTGGGCTATTGGAGTATTCTCGATGCCAAGTGGACCCCGAT